>DBEXMY010000024.1:0-5977 GCA_048168905.1 Collinsella sp.
ATCACGAAGACGCTCGATCGCACCTGGGAGGATAGCGAAGATCACTCCACATTCGACTACAAAATCAAGGTCGGCGTCGTGGGTGCCATGGATGAGTCGCTAGGTTCCTCGCTGCGCGCGGACCTGGTCGCGGGCACCAGCTTCTCGAGTGCCGCGAACGCCATCAATACCGAGGCAGAGCAGCTGCGCAGGGAGGGCTGCGATGTTGTTGTGTGTATCGCGCACACGCTCGACGCCAAGACCTTTGCCACGCGACTCCGTGGCGTCGATGCCCTTATCGCAGGCCACGAGCACATCAACCTTAACGAGAAGGTGACGGGAGCCGACGGCAAGACAATCCACGTTGTCGAGGCGGGCAGTGCCTTTGCCGAGGTGGGACTGCTTTCCATTCCGTACAAATACGACACGAATGGCACCGAGACGACCGACGATGACACGGTCACGGTCCCTGCAGACGACAGCAACGAGAAGCTCTACACCGCCAAGAACGTCAACGACCTTTTGGCAGACCCCGACAAGGGCTCCGACTACCAAAGCCGCCTTGAAGCCGTCCGCAACAAGATCAAGCCGCTCGACGAGGACTTTGAAAACGAATCGAACAAGGTGCTCGGCACATCCACCACCAACTATTTCTACGGCGAGGACGCCGCAGGCACGCATGGTTGGGAAATGGTGCGCACCACCGATTTCCGTCCCAGCAAGGAGGGCGACACCACCAAGGCCCAGACCATCGGCCACGTGATTTGCGGCTCTTATCTTGCCCTGACGGGCGCGGACCTCGCTATCGAAAACGCTGGCGGCATCCGCGGCGGCATCGCGGCGGGCAACGTGACCGCTGGCAACGTCATCGCCATCTCGCCCTACGGCAACACCGTGGAGACCTGGACCATGACCGGCGCGGACTTCCTCGCAGCGCTCGAGCACTCGCTACAAATCAGCGACGATTGCAACGACAGCTACGAGCTTCAGCAGGCTTATGTGGCGGCCGGTCACACCGAGCAGGAGGCGCAAGACAAGTACAAGTGGCGCGATGACTCTGGCAGCGTTCTCTCCTTTGGCGGCATCAACGTGACGATTGATTGGACGCAGCCCGAAGGCAAGCGCATTGTGAGTGCCACACTCACCAAAGACGGCAGCACGCTCGACCCCGCCAAGACCTATACCGTCGCCACCAACAACTACATCATTACCAACACGACCGACTTTCCCACCTTTGCACACGCCACCAAGTACACCGAGTGGGGCACGTGCGAGGCGGCGCTGAGGGCGCTGATTGGGCAGAACGGCTGGGAGAGCAAGATGGCCGGGCTCGCCGGCACCATCAGCTTCGGCTCCGTAGCCGTGGACCCCACGCCCACACCGGCCCTGACGCCTAAGCCCTCGCCTAAGACGGACACGACGACCACGAAGGTCAGCACCAAGAAGACGAGCGGTAAGCTCGCCGCAACGGGAGACCGCACGCTGGCAGTAGTTGGCGCGTGCCTTATCGGCGGCATCATCGTCATCATCCTCGGCATTATCTGGAAGCGTCGACGCTAAGCTACACCGCCGGGCCTTGCAGCCCCGCCGCGTAAACCTTATATCGAGCACAGAAGCCCGTCTGAATTTGATCGGACGGGCTTCTTGGTGGGTATCATGGTTGGACGATCATTAGGAGGTTTTCCCTACATGGAATTGTTTGAGCCGATTCTTCATTTCTTTGAGCAACGGTGGGTCCACAACATCATCTGGGCCGTCATCTTGGCGATAGGCACCGCCGTCGCCGCCGAGGTCGTATCCAAGACCCTGAACCATCTGCTTAACCGTGACGATAACCCGCTTCCGGCATCAAGTATCTTCATCAACATCGCGCGCGCCGTCATCTGGATGATTGGCGGCAGCTTTATCCTCGACAACTGCTTTGGCATTAACGCAAACGCGCTCGTCGCCGCTCTTGGCGTCGGCGGCATCGCCATCTCGCTCGGCTTTCAGGACACGCTGTCAAACCTTATCGGCGGCATGCAAGTGACCTTTATGGGCATCATCAAACCCGGCGACAATATCGAGGTCGGCGGCGTATCCGGCGTGGTCCAAGACATCACTTGGCGTCATACAACGATTGAGGATGCCTGTGGACAGACCATCATTGTGCCCAACTCCAACATCTCCAAGAACACGCTCGTGCATTTGATGCCCTTTGGACGCGTGGCCGTGCCCGTTGCCGTAAAGGACACGTCTAAGTGGGCTTCCCTTGACGTGCTGGCAGACGAGCTCACGAGCGCAACCAAAACGGCCGTCTCGCCCATCTCGGGCTTTGACAAAGAGCCCTACGTGCTCTTTAGCGAAATCGGCGACTTTGGCATCAAAGGAAAGATCATCTTTATCGTCAGCGACGACAGCACCACTTTCACCGCTGCCGACGCCTGCATCCGCGCCATCGCCCCCATCATCGCCTAAACCACCGCAAAGGGGTCAGGCATCTTTGTAGTGGTTTTCATTCGTGGTACCATGGTTCATATAGTTGTTTAAACGACTAAGGGAGCAACATTATGGAAGAGGCCTATCGTCAAGCACGCAAGCGCGGCGAGCAAGGACGTCGACGCGCCATTAGCCAAAGCGAGCATCCATACCTTACGGACCTCGATAGCTTGGTTGCTCAGCTCCCCTTAGGTCAGCGAGAGAATGTCGGCCTGCGGGATATTCCGCTCGAAATGGTCGTCGGCACGGTCACCAAGGGCCGTCAGTCCGCCTTTTCGTGTAACTTTATGCCCCTGCTTCCGTTTAGCACCGAGTTCGCCCGCAAGTGGTCCAACCTCTACGACATCCAGGTGACCGAGGGCTATCGCGACCCCGTCATCGTCACCGAGTTCATGCATCGGTTCTATGTCCAGGAAGGCAATAAACGCGTCAGTGTCCTCAAATTCTTGGACGCTCCAACGGTTTCGGCCAGGGTCACCCGTCTCTACCCCGGCACATGGGATTCCGTCGAAAGCCGCCTGTACGGTGAATTCTGCGCGTTTTGGCGCGTCTGCCCCCTATACGAGATCGAGTTCTCGCGTGAGGGAAGCTACGAGACGCTCGCCAAGATGCTCGGTCAGAATCTTATCGAAAAATGGCCGCAGAAAAAGGTCGACTACCTGCGCCACACCTTCCTGCTCTTTAAGCGCGCCTACCTTCGCGCAGGCGGCGACCACCTGGACATTACGCCCGCCGACGCCATGCTCGTGTACCTCAATGTGTACAACCAGGACCGCCTGCTGGATACGCCAACGGATATCGTCGTAAACCGCCTGTGCAAGATTTGGCGCGAGCTGGTCATTGCCGGCAAAAATGACGAGGACAAGGTCGATCTTGTTGAAGCGCCGAGCGTCGACGAGGAGGAGTCGCCCGCCAAGTCCACCTCCGGCGTGCTCAACTTCTTTATGGGCAAGACCGTCTATTCGGCGACCAACCCCCTGCGCATCGCCTTTATCCATGAGTTCCCCTGTGCGACGTCGAGCTGGGACAGCCTGCACGACCAAGGGCGTCAGTATCTCGATGAGCACTTTGGCGGTATCGTGCGCACCGAGGCGTTCGAGGACTGTCACGATCCGGATGTGTTCTACGCCGCCGTGGAAACGGCTGTCAAACATGGGGCAAACGTCATCTTCTCGACCTCGCACCGCCTGATGGAATACACGCTCAGGGCTGCCGTTGAGTATCCCCAGGTTCGGTTCCTCAACTGCTCTATCGGCCTTCCCCATCAAAGCGTCCGTTCGTACTTTGGCAAGATGTACGAGGCCAAGTTCCTCCTGGGCGCCCTTGCCGCCAGCATGGCGGACAACCACCGCATCGGCTACCACGCGTCGGTCTTCGCCTCGGGCGCGCTCAGCGAGATCAACGCCTTTGCGATTGGCGCCTCGCTGCTCGACCCCCGTGCGCAAATTATCCTGACTTGGGGCGATGTGCCCGCCGGAGGCCTTGCCGAGGCCATGTGCCGCGAAGGTGTAAGCGTCATGACCGGCGCCGACATGTCAAAGTCGCTCGAAGACCCCACGGCCTACGGACTTCACCGCCTGGTCGATGGCAAGGTTACCGGCATCGCCATGCCGGTATGGAACTGGGGCCGTTACTACGAGCTCATCGTTCGCAGCCTTCTGCACGGCACGTGGGACGAGACCAGCGATGACAACCAAGTGCGCGCCGTCAACTACTGGTACGGCATGAGCTCTGGCGTTATCGACATCCGTTACGCTCCGGGCCTACCCTACCAGACGCGCAAACTCGTGCAGTTGCTCCGTAACGGCATTGTCGAGGGATCCATCAACCCCTTTGGCGGCGAGCTCCACAGCCAGAACGGCGTGGTACAGATCGAAGGCTTCCCTCCGCTGCCGAGCACGCAGATTGTCGAGATGAATTGGCTGGCGGATAACGTGGTAGGCACCATTCCGCAGCTCGACGATGAGCCGAAAGTCCCTGCCCTATGAAAATCCTTGCCATAGCCGATACCGAAGAACGATGCCTTTGGGAGTGCTTTCGCAAGGAACGCTTTGAGGGAGTCGACCTGATTTTGTCCGCCGGCGATCTGGACCCGGACTATCTTGAGTTTTTGGTTACGGTCATCAACAAACCGCTCATCTACGTGCGCGGCAATCACGATGACCGCTACGCACGTCATGCACCGGGCGGATGTATCTGCGTAGAAGACAGCGTGTACACGTACCGAGGGATTCGCATTGCGGGCCTTGGCGGGTCCATGCGTTATCGCGACGGCGCCAACATGTACACCGAACGCGAGATGTCCAAGCGCATGCGTAAGTTGTCGCGTAAGGTTAGGATGGTCGGCGGGTGCGACATTCTGCTTACCCATGCGCCCGCCGCCGGTATGGGTGATCTGGACGATCTGCCGCATCGAGGGTTTGAGTGCTTTAACACGGCGCTTGAGTCCTGGGGGGCCGACTACATGGTGCATGGGCATGTACACCAAAGCTACGGTTACGATTTTCAGCGCGAGCGGCAGCATGTGTGTGGAACGACGATCATCAACGCCTGCGGCTATACGCAGTTTGAGCTCGACCAGACGCGCTACCCCATCCGTGGCTGGCAGGCAGCCTGGCTCAACTCGCAAACCATGCGCCGCGAGCTCAAGCGCCACGATGCCATCGAGTCCTCAACCGCCAGAACACCCTGGTAACCACCTCAAAGGGGACGCTGTCCCCTTTGAGGTGGTTTTGATGCGATAGCAAGAAACCCGGTCCTGCACAAGGCGGAACCGGGTTTCTTTAGCAATGCTTGCTTTGCTCAGGCAGTAACTAGCAGTTACTCAGCCAGGAAGTCACGCTGGACAGCGGGATCGACCTTGACGCCAGGGCCCATGGTGGAAGACACGGAGATGGACTTGACGTACTTGCCCTTAGCAGAAGAGGGCTTGACGCGCAGGATCTCGGTGTACAGGGCAGCGTAGTTCTCGACGAGCTGCTGCTCAGAGAAGGACTTCTTGCCCAAGGGCACGTGGCAGATGCCGTAGCGGTCGGCGCGGTACTCAACGCGGCCGGCCTTGAGCTCGGAGACCATCTTGGCGACGTCCATGGTCACGGTGCCGAGCTTGGGGTTCGGCATGAGGCCACGGGGACCAAGGATCTTACCGATGCGGCCAACCTTGGCCATCATGTTCGGCGTAGCGATAGCGGCGTCGAAGTTGATCTCGCCCTTCTGAATCTGGGCGACGAGCTCGTCGGAACCGATGATGTCGGCGGCGGCAGCCTCAGCCTCACGGGCCTTCTCGCCCTCGGCGAAGACGGCAACACGAACGGTCTTGCCGGTGCCGTGGGGCAGGGAGATGGAACCACGGATGTTCTGGTCAGCCTTACGAGTATCGATGCCCAGACGGAAGTGAGCCTCGACGGTCTCGTCGAACTTGGCGGTGTCGAGCTCCTTGATGAGCTTGGCAGCCTGAAGGGGGGTGTAGAGCGTGGCGCGGTCGATCTTCTCGGCAGCGGCGTTATAGCTCTTACCATGC
>DBEXMY010000025.1:0-5657 GCA_048168905.1 Collinsella sp.
GTGAGAGCGGCTCCACGCGGCGCTTCATGTTGCCCGGGGCCTGCGCGCTGGGCGCGGAGGCCACCTTCGTGGGCCAGGGCCGCCTGGGCGCCCGCCCGCTCTCCCCGCTCTCGGACGAGATCATCGCCGCCGGTTGCGACCTGCAGGGCCTGGGCGGTTTTCCGCTCAAGACGAGCGGCCGCATGCGCCCGGGCACCTTTGTGCTTCCGGGCAACGTGAGCTCGCAGTATATCTCCGGCCTGCTGCTGGCAGCCCCGCTGCTGGCCCAGCCCTCCTGCGTGCAGGTGACCGGCCTCATCGAGAGCCGCCCCTACATCAACCTGACGATCCAGGCCATGAAGGCCTTCGGCGTCGAGGTCAACGTCGAGCGAATTCCGGCCAAGGACGGCCAGCCCGAGGTCACGAACTTCCGCGTGAACAGCGGCTCGTACCGCACGCCCGGCAGCGTGACCGTAGAGGGTGATTGGTCCAACGCCGCCTTTTGGCTGTGTGCCGGCGCCATCGGCTCCGACCCCATCACCGTGGAAGGCGTGTCACTGAGCTCCGCCCAGGGCGACCGCAACGTGCTCGCCGCGCTTTCGCGCTTTGGCGCCCGCATCGTGCGCTCCACCAACGCCGCCACCGTCCAGTCCGACAAGCTCGCCGGCTTTGAGATGAGCGCCCACGACATTCCAGACCTGGTGCCCGTCATCTCGGCCGTAGCATCGCTGGCTCAGGGCCGCACGTTCATCCGTGACTGCGCGCGCCTGCGCATCAAGGAATCTGACCGTCTGGTCACCACCACCCGTGAGCTCACCGCGCTGGGCGCGCAGGTGCGCATCGCCGGTGACGACCTCATCATCAAGGGCGTCGATGCCTTTACCGGCGGCGAGGTCGATTCGCACAACGACCACCGCATTGCCATGATGGCCGCCATCGCCGCGAGTCGCGCCACCGGCGAGGTCGTAATCCACGGCGCCGAGGCCGTCAACAAGTCCTATCCCGATTTCTTCGACCACTACCGCCTGTTGGGCGGCAAGGTCACGCTCGAGGAGGAATAGCATGTCCTCGACCTTTGGCAACGTCTTGCACGTAAGCATCTTCGGCCAGTCGCACTCCCCCGCCATCGGCTGCTCGCTCGATGGCGTTCCGGCAGGTATCGCCGTTGACCTGGAGCAGCTGCAGGCCTTTTTGGACCGTCGCGCCCCCGGTCGCGACGAGACCGCGACCAAGCGCCGCGAGGCCGACGCCGCTCACATTATCGCCGGTGTGGTTGATGGACACACCACGGGCGCGCCTATCGCCGCGATCATCGAGAACACCAACACGCGCTCCAAGGACTACTCCGAGCTGCGCCGCAAGCCCCGCCCGGGTCATGCGGACTTTCCGGCACGCGTGAAGTACCACAACATGCACGACGTCGCCGGCGGCGGACACTTCTCCGGCCGCCTGACAGCGCCCCTGTGCGTCGCGGGCGGCATCGCGCTGCAGGCGCTCGAGGCCCGCGGCATCAAGGTGATGGCGCACGTGGCGCAGATCGGTGGCATCTCCGATCTGCCCATGGACGACATGGTTTATCGCGAGGCCGACCGCAAGGCGATCCTTACGAACGACCTGCCGTGCATTGACGCCGCAGCTGGCGGTCGCATGCGCGAGGAGATTCTGGCCGCGCGCGACGAGCTCGACAGCATCGGCGGCATCGTGGAGTGCGGTATCTACGGCCTGCCCGCGGGCATCGGCGACCCCATGTTCGACGGCATCGAGAACCGCATCGCGCAGATCGCGTTTGGGATTCCCGCCGTGAAGGGCGTGGAGTTTGGCATGGGCTTTGCCGTCGCTGCCATGCGCGGCAGCGAGAACAACGATCCGTATCGCATCGACGCCGAAACCGGCAAGATCGAGGTCGAGTCCAATAATGCCGGCGGCATCCTGGGCGGTATTTCAACCGGCGCACCCGTCATGTGGCGCATGGCCGTAAAGCCCACGCCCTCCATTGGCCGCGAGCAGCAGACGGTGGACATGGACGCTATGGAAAATGCCGAGCTCTCGGTCCACGGCCGCCACGATCCCTGCATCGTCCCGCGCGCCGTCCCCGTAGCCGAAGCAGCAGCTGCCCTCGCGATTTGGGACGCCCTCCTCGAGGACGCCGCCCAGCTTTAGTCCACCCACCCCAAGGGTAGTTAATTTGGGACGGGGCTATTTTAGCTACCCCCATATACCGGTTCATATTTGCCCCGGCACCCATCGATTCGCCGACAGTCAAAGGGTAGCTAAAATAGCCCCGTCCCAAATTAACTACCCCCGCACAACGATTCACGAAAGGGGCCTCCATGGACCTTGCTGACATCCGCCAGGCCATCGATGGCATCGACACCACGCTCCTCAACAGCTTTATCGAGCGCATGGACATTGCCACCGAAGTCGCCAAGTCAAAAATCGAGATGGGCAAGGCCGTCTTCGACCCCGCCCGCGAGCGCTCCAAGCTCAACAACCTCGCCAGCCGCGCGCCCGAGCGCTACGAGGCGCAGACCATCACCCTGTTCCGTCTCCTCATGAGCATGAGCAAGGCCGAGCAGCAGCGCTACATCAACGAACTCAAGGGCATCACTGTCTCGCAAAAGGCCCACGCCACGGCTGCAGCCTCCGACACGCCCTTCCCTCAAACTGCCACCGTCGCTTGCCAGGGCGTTGAGGGCGCTTACAGTCAAATCGCCGCGTGCAAGCTCTTCGACGTGCCCGACATCGCGTTTTTCGAGACCTTCGAAGGCGTTATGCGCGCTGTGCGCGACGGGTTCTGCGAGTTTGGCGTGCTGCCAATCGAGAACTCCACCGCCGGCTCGGTCAACGCCGTCTACGACCTGCTCGCCCAGTTCGACTTCCACATCGTGCGCTCGCTTCGCCTCAAGATCGACCACAACTTACTCGTCAAGCCCGGCACCAAGCTCGCCGACGTGCGCGAGGTCTACAGCCACGGCCAAGCCATTGCCCAGTGCGCCGGCTTTATCGAGAACCACGGCCTGCGCGCCACCAAGTACCCCAACACGGCCATGTCGGCTGAGATGGTCGCCAACTCCGAACGCACCGATGTTGCCGCCATCGCATCGCGCAGCTGTGCCACGCTGTATGGCCTCGAGGTGTTGGAGCCCAATATCCAAGACTCGGACAACAACTACACGCGCTTTGTCGTCATCAGCCGCGAGCCGCGCGTCTACCCCGGCGCTAATCGCACCTCGCTCATGATCACCACGGCCAACGAGCCGGGCGCCCTCTATCGCGTGCTCGAGCGCTTCTACGCACTCAACATCAACCTCATCAAGCTCGAGAGCCGCCCCATCCCCGGCCGCGACTTTGAGTTTATGTTCTACTTTGATCTGGACTGCCCCTTTGGCAGCAAGGCCCTTGACGACCTGCTCGATTCCATCGACGACGTGTGCGAAAGCTTCACCTACTTTGGCAGCTACACGGAGGTGCTCTAGATGACCGATACCGCCGCAACCCGCCCCTACGGAGTGCTGGGCCGCGTGTTGGGCCACAGCTACACCCCAACCATCTACAAAGAGCTCGCTGGGCTCGATTACGTGCGATTTGAGCGCGAGCCCGAGGACCTCGCGGCCTTTATGACGGGCGACGAGTGGGAGGGCACCAACGTGACCATCCCCTACAAGCGCGCCGTCATGGAGTACCTGGACGAGCTGAGCCCGCTCGCCGAGCGCATGGGCAACGTCAACACCATCACGCGCCTGCCCGACGGCCGCCTGCGCGGCGATAACACCGACTACTTCGGTTTTCAGTGCCTGGTCGAGGAGCTGGGCGTAGAGGTTGCCAGTAAGAAGGCCCTCGTGCTCGGCGCCACCGGCGGTGCCGGCACTACGGCCAGCATGGTACTCGCCGACCTGGGCGCCATCGTCGTACCCGTGGGTCGCACAAGCGAGGTCAATTACGACAACATCGCGCAGCAATCCGATGCCGCGCTGCTCGTCAACTGCACGCCTGCCGGCATGTTCCCCCACTGCCCCGACGCCCCCTGCACGCTCGAAGGACTCGATGCGCTCGAAGGCGTCATCGACATTGTCTACAACCCCGCCCGCACGGGTCTGATGTTCGAGGCCGAGCGCCGCGGCATCCCCTACATCGGCGGACTGCTGATGCTCGTGGCACAGGCGGCACAGGCCGTCGAGCGCTATACCGGCCAGGTCACCCCGCGCGAGCGTATCCTGAACGTAACGGAGCGCCTGTCGCGCCAAGAGCAGAACATCGCCCTGATTGGCATGCCGGGCTCGGGCAAAACCCGCGTGGGTGAGCAGATTGCCCTGCGCACGGGTCGCGAGCACATCGACTTGGACGCCGCGCTTGAGAAGCGTCTGGGCATGCCCTGTGCCGACTTTATCGTCGAGCGCGGCGAGGCAGCCTTCCGCGAGCAGGAGACGGCGGCGCTGGCCGACATCTCCAAGCGCAGCGGCCTGGTGCTCTCCACCGGCGGCGGCGTGGTCACGCGCGACGAGAACTACCCGCTACTGCACCAAAACAGCCAGATTGTGATGCTCAACCGTAAGCTCGATGAGCTCGCACACAAGGGCCGCCCCATCACCGCACGCGACGGAATCGATAAGCTGGCCGAACAGCGCATGCCGCGCTATCGCGCTTGGGCCGACTACATCATCGACTCACGCGACTGCGCTGCCAACACCGCCCATGCCCTCCTCGACACCCTCCCACCCGCTCTCTAACCAAAACCACCACAACGGGGACAGGCACCTTTGTGGTGGTTTTTCAACCGCAAAGGAAGCAACCATGAAAGCACTCGTCATCAACGGCCCCAATCTAAACATGCTCGGCATTCGCGAGCCGGGCATCTACGGCAGCGACAACTACGACCGCCTGGTCCAGATTTGCCAGGAAGCGGGCGCCGCACAGGGCTTCGACGAGGTCGAGGTCTTCCAGTCTAACCACGAGGGCAGCATCGTCGACAAGATCCAGGAGGCCTACGGGAAGGTCGACGGCATCGTCATCAACCCGGCAGCCTACACACATACGAGCGTGGCGATCCTCGATGCGCTCAAAGCCGTCGCCATCCCGGCCGTGGAGGTCCACATTAGTGCCGTCGAAACACGCGAGGACTTCCGCCAGGTAAGCTATGCACGCCTAGCCTGCTTCGCCACCATCACCGGCGAGGGCCTCCAAGGCTACGCCCACGCGTTGGAGCTGCTGAAAGAGCATCTCGAAAAGTAAAATGCCAACCCCAACAAACAGCAGCGGCTTGCTCGCGCTCGGCTCCAGCAACACACAAGATGAAAAAAGCCCAGACCACCAAGCGGTCCGGGCTTAATAAACGATGGTGCTCCATGGCGGATTCGAACCGTCGACCTTGGGATTAGAAGTCCCCTGCTCTATCCAACTGAGCTAATGGAGCAAATAACCGCACGCCCAGCCAAACAATTCGGCCAAGCGCAAGTAATTATAACCTAGTTGAACTGCTCGCGATACGCCTTGCAGACCTCACTGACCGGGCCGTCCATGCGAAGGTCACCCTTCTCAATCCAAACGGCACGCTGGCAGATGCGCTCAACCTGCTCCATGGAGTGCGAAACGAACAGAACCGTCACGTCGCCGCTCTGGATAAAGTGCTGGATGCGGGCCTCGCACTTCTGCTGGAAGAACACATCACCGACGGACAGCGT
>DBEXMY010000026.1:0-8837 GCA_048168905.1 Collinsella sp.
AAGCTCCCTACCAGCGCACTCCGCAGGACGCAAAAAGCCCTCGCCGCACGAAGTGCGCAGCGAGGGCTTCTTGCATGTCCGAGGACGCGCTGGTAGGGAGCTTGCTCTCTGCCCGGACGTGCTCGCCAAGAGCTGTAAGGCAGGTTACGCCACGGTGTAAACCCAGTTGTGCTTGTCCTCGACAGCACCGGACTGGATACCGGTCAGGGTCTCGCGAAGCTTCTTCATCACGGGGCCGATCTCGGTGTAGCCAGCCGGGAAGGTCACAGTCTCGTCGGCACCATAGACCTTGTTGTCGATCTCGCCGACCGGGGAGATAACGGCAGCGGTGCCGCACAGACCGCACTCAACAAAAGTACCGGCCTTGACCTCGGCCCACTCGACGGGACGCTGGTCGACGGTCATGCCCAGGTCCTCAGCGACCTGAACGAGCGAACGGCGGGTGATGGAGGGAAGAATGGAGTCGGTGTGCGACTGCGGGACGACAAGCGTGCCGTCCTCCTTCACGAACAGGACGTTGGCACCACCGGTCTCCTCGACATAGGTGCGGGACTCGGAGTCGAGATACAGGTTCTCGGCATAGCCCTCGCGGTGAGCCTCCATCGTGGGCTTCAGGGACATGGCGTAGTTGAGGCCGGCCTTGATATTGCCGGTGCCATGCGGCGCGGCGCGGTCGTACTCGGAAACGCGCAGCTTGACAGGCTTGAGGCCACCCTTAAAGTACGGACCGACCGGGGTCACGAGAATGCGGAACGTGTACTCAGGAGCGGGAGCCACGCCGATCACGTCACCGGAGCCGATCATAAACGGACGCACGTACAGGGTCGCACCGGAGCCGAAGGGCGGAACCCACGCGGCGTTGGCAGAAACGACCTGCTTGACGGCCTCAACGAACTTGTCCTTGGGGAACGGGGGCATCTCGAGGCGCTGGGCAGAGTTGTACATGCGCTCGGCGTTCATGTCGGGGCGGAAGCAGACGATGCTGCCGTCCTCGGCGGTGTAGGCCTTCAGGCCCTCAAAGACCTCCTGACAGTAATGGAAGATGCCGCCGCACTCGGAGACATGCAGGGTGTGGTCGGTGGTCAGGCCGCCCTCGTCCCACTCGCCATCCTTCCAATGGGCCTCGTAGCTGTAATCGGTCTTCATGTAGCCAAAGCCGAGGCTACCCCAATCGATATCCTTCTTCTCGACAGTCATATGTCGCTCCTTACATACACAGTTGCAAACTCGCGGACCCGCACGCAAGGACCGAGGCCGGCCGCGTCGCAACGTCGCACGCCCGGAGCGTAGAGCCGGACGGGACACGCGAACAGCATCAAAGCCGATGGCACGTCGATTCGCATGCACGAGATTGTACTCCCCGTACGCGTCTGATAAAACGCTTTTCTTTAACTAAGTAAAGTATTTTCATTTGACCGAAACTAAAGAGGCCCGCCACCGTAAGCGGTGACGGGCCTTGACTGCACGGTTTGCGCGCTGGCTCGAGTTACGCGTTCTTTTTGCCCAGCTTAGCCTTAACCAGACCGACCACGGTCGGGATGATCGACACGGCAACGATGCCGATAATCAGCAGCTCAAAGTGCTCCTGCACAAAGGGAATGCCGCCAAAGAAGTAGCCCAGCAGCGTAAAGACCGTCGACCAGGTAATGCCGCCCAGCACGTTAAAGACGACAAAGTTGCGCCAGTGCATGCCGCCCATGCCAGCGATAAAGGGCACAAAGGTGCGGATAAACGGGAAGAAGCGACCCAGGAAGATGGCCAGGTGACCCCACTTGTCCAAGAAGTCCTCGGACTTTTTGATGCGCTCGGGCGTCATGGCCTTAACCTTGCCCGAAGCGATGATCTTTTTGCCAAAGAAGTGACCGATCATAAAATTGCACTGATCGCCCAAAATGGCAGCGGCCCATGCGGTAGCCAGAAGCGCCACGATGTTAAAGCCGCCATTGTGGGCAAAGAAACCCGAGGCGAACAGCAGTGAATCGCCGGGAAGGAACGGGAAGAACACCACGCCCGTCTCGATAAAGATGATCAGGAACACGCAGCCGTAGGCCATAAGCGGGCCGGCGGCGATCCAGCTGGCAATCGCGGTGCGCGGATCTTTGAGCAGCTCGGCGATAAAATTAATGAAACCCATGAAGTAAAACCTCTCAGTTGTGGGCGCGGATACGTCCAAGTTGACCAGTATACGGTTGCGGCGTCCCCTCGTGCGCAACCCCACAAAAGCATGACTCCATTACCAGCAAGTTTGCATAACTGACACCTGTCACGCAAAGCCGTGAAAGATTGCTCTTCCTAATCCCTAGCGAATCGCTATACTTTATTGAATCGCATTGCCATGGCGCTAAGGGAGGGCGGCCGGTGAGCTTTATCAATACCATTCGCGAGGACATCAAGACCGTCCAGGCACAGGACCCCGCCG
This sequence comes from Collinsella sp., assembly GCA_048168905.1. GTDB lineage: Bacteria > Actinomycetota > Coriobacteriia > Coriobacteriales > Coriobacteriaceae > Collinsella. The sequence goes on from DBEXMY010000026.1 coordinate 2,420, forward strand.
CGCAAAACGGCCTGGTCATTTTCCTTTCGTACCCCGGTCTGCATGCCAAGTGGAACCACGTACCCGAGCACTGGCTCTGGGAGCACGGTCATCGCTCGCTCGCCCGCGTGCTCTCGCAAATCACCCGCCACATCACCGGCGTCGAGATTCATCCCGCCGCACAGATCGGCAAGCACTTCTTTATCGACCATGCCATGGGCGTCGTCATCGGCGAGACCACCATCGTGGGTGACAACTGCGTGCTCTACCAGGGCGTCACGCTCGGCGGTACCGGCAACGAGACCGGCAAACGCCACCCAACGCTCGGCGATAACGTCACCGTGGGCACGGGCGCCAAGGTGCTCGGCAACATCCGCATCGGCAACAACGTCAAAATCGGCGGCAACTCGGTTGTCGTCAAGGACGTGCCCGACAACTGCACCGTCGTGGGCGTGCCGGGACGCATCATCAAGCGCAACGGCTGCCGTGTGTTCGAGGAGAGTTTCGACGCCAAGCAGCATCGCGAGTACATGCCCGATGACGCCGCCGAGCAGTCCGCCCTCAACCGCCAGGGTATCACCGAGAATGCCCGCCGCGTCAAAGAACTCGAGCGAGAGGTGGCCGAGCTCAAGGCCCTCGTCGCCAAGCTCGCGGACGAACGCTAGGAACGCAAGCGGCACAAAACGACATCGGCATCAACGCAAAGGCGCGCCAGGGAATTCATCCCCGGCGCGCCTTATTTGTGATGTGGCAAAGAGACTGTCCCTTTGTCACATTATGCGAACTGGCTCAGATAGAGGTCGGCGTAGGCACCCTCGGCAGCCAGCAGCTCCTTATGCGTGCCCTGCTCGATAATGTTGCCGTGATCCATGACCAAGATCAGGTCGGCGTCCACGATCGTCGACAGGCGGTGCGCGATCACAAAGCTCGTGCGCCCGCGCATGAGCGCGTCCATGGCACGACCGATGGCAAGCTCGGTACGCGTATCCACGCTTGAGGTCGCCTCGTCCAGGATGAGAATCGCCGGGTTATTGAGCAGCACGCGTGCGATGGTCAGCAGCTGACGCTGGCCCTGGCTGATGCTTTCGGCATCGTTGGCCACGCGCGTGTCGTAGCCCTGCGGCATGGTGCGCACAAAGAAGTCGACCTGCGCGGCGCGCGCAGCCGCCACGATCTCCTCACGCGTCGCCTCGGGACAGCCGTAGGCGATGTTTTCGGCAATCGTGCCATCGAACAGCCAGGCGTCCTGCAGCACCATGCCAAACTGCTGCCGTAGCTCGCCGCGGTCCATGCGGCTCGTATCCACGCCGTCGAGCGTAATACGCCCGCCGTCAATCTCGTAGAAGCGCATGAGCAGGTTGATGAGCGTCGTCTTGCCCGCGCCCGTGGTTCCCACCACGGCAATCTTCTGGCCCGGCTCGGCGGCAAACGACACGTCGTGCATAAGCGGCTTGTCGGGCGAATAACCAAAGCGCACGTGCTCAAAGGAGACGCGACCCTCAACGCGACCCGGCAGCTTGGCGGCCTCGTCCGGCAGCGGATCGGCCTCCATCTCGGGCTCATCGAGCAGGTCGAACACGCGCTCCGCACTCGCCAACGCGCTCTGCAGCGAGTTGAAGGTAAACGACAGCTGCGTCATGGGCTCGGACGCCTCATAGATAAACTGGAAGAACGCCTGGAACACGCCGACGGTCATGTGACCGGCAACCAGCATGCTGCAGCCCACCAGCGCAATAACGATCTGCGCCAAACGACCGATAAAGCGCACTGCGGGGCCGACAGCATTGATCATAAAGTCGGCCTTGGTGCTCACACGAGCCAGTTCCTTCGAAGCCTCGTGCACCTCAGCGGAGCTCTGACGTTCGCGGTTAAACGCGCGGATCACCAGACGGCCCGAATAGCCTTCCTCGACCGCACTCGTAATCTTGGACACCCACTCCTGGCGCTCGCCCGTCACATCGTGTGTGCGGCGCGAGACGACCTTCGTCACCAGCAGCGACAGTGCTGTAAAGAACAGAAAGACGAGCGTAAGCTGCACGCTGAACACGAACATCACGCTCACAGCACCAACAACCGTGCCGATCGACACGAGCAGCTGCAGCAATCCGCGCTGCATGCTCTCGGACATCTTGTCCAGGTCGTTGGTCGCGCGGCTGACGACCTCGCCGGGACGATGCGCGTCAAAATAGGCGAGCGGCAGACGGTTGAGCTTTTGCGCGATGCGGTTGCGCAGGCACAGATTGAGGCGTTCGGCCACGCTCGACATCAAAAAGCTCTGGAGCGCGTAGAACGAAGCGGCGGCCGTCCAAATCAAAAAGTAGATGAAGATAGTCCTGCCGCAGTTCTCCCAGGTGATGCTGAAAGTGGTGTCGTTGGCAAACGCCACCTGAATGTGGCCCCACAGCTCATCGATCACGCGGGCGCTATATGCCGGCGCGGCGGTGTTAAAGATGACATAGAACACAATGCTCGCGAACACGATATAGAAGCGCCAATGGTCGCCGGCAGCCTCACTCCACAGGCGGCGCACCGTCGCCCAGGTATCCCGAGGCGTCTCGTCCTCGTCTTCGTCGTCCACGTCGCGCATGCGCTCTGCCTCGGCGCGGGCGCGCTCGTCCTCGGCACGTTCGTTTTCCTCGTAGAGCGCTTGGCGGCGAGCCTCGCGCTTGGCGGCGTCATCCAGCTCGGTCGACGCGGCAGCCGTTTCCTCGACCAGTCCCGCGGCAGCGGCGTCATCAACGCCGCCCTGCTTCTTGAGCTCCCCGGTCATGCTACTCACCTCCCTTCATTTGCGATTCCGCGATGGCGCGGTACACCTCGCAGGTTTCCATAAGCTCGCCATGCGTGCCCAAGCCCACGACCTCGCCGTCCTTGAGCACAACGATCTGGTCGGCATGCAAAATAGTCGAGATGCGCTGCGCGATGATGAGCACCGCGGCGTCGCGCGTCTCGTCCTGCAGCGCATGGCGCAGGGCCGCATCGGTCTTAAAGTCCAGGGCCGAAAAACTATCGTCGAAGATATACAGGTCGGCGCGCTTCATGAGCGCGCGAGCAATGGCCAGGCGCTGGCGCTGGCCGCCCGAAAAGTTCGTACCGCCCTGGGCAACCGGGGTATCGAGCCCCTGCGGTTGGTCGAGTACAAAGGTGCTCTGGGCAACCTCAAGCGCGTGAAGCATGTCGCCCTCGGTCGCGCCTTCGTTACCAAAGCGAAGGTTGCTCGCCACCGTGCCCGAGAACAGCCACGCCTTCTGCGGCACATAGGCAATGCGCCCGCGGATTTCATCTTGCGTAAGCTCGCGCAGGTCCACACCATTCAGGCGAATGGAGCCCTTGGTGGCATCGTGGAAGCGCAGCAGAAGCTTTGCCACCGTCGATTTGCCCGAGCCTGTCGAGCCAACGATCGCAGTCGTCTGACCGCGACGGCAGGCAAAGCTCAGGTCGCACAGGGTGTCCTCGTCGGCATCGTCAAAGCGAAACGACATGTGGTCGAACACAGCCACCGCATCGGCTTCGTCTTGGGGCTCGCGCGCCCCGTCATCCAGCGTGCGCTCGCCATCGACGATGCTCGGCTCAATCTCCAACACCTGCTGCGCACGGTTCAGGCACGCGGCAGCACGCGGAAGCGTCAGCACCACCATCTGGGCCATCATCACAAAGAACAGGATCAGAATTGCATACTCCAGCACCGCCGAGATACTCGCAATCTGCATGGCGTGGGCGCCTACGCGGTTGCCGCCCACCCACAGCACCGCCACCTCGGCGATGTTCATCAAAAAGAAGCTTGAGCTGTCGAGGCCCACAAACAGGTGGTTGACTTTGATGGCGTTGGCGGCGTATTCGCTAAACACCTCGTCCAGACGCCGTTCCTCGTGGCGCTCCTTGTTAAATGCGCGGATGACGCGCACGCCCACGATGTTCTCGCGCAGCACCACGTTCATGCGGTCGATAAAGCTCTGCAGGCGCATAAAGATCGGCGCGGCGTTAGCCACCGTAAAGACCGCCGCCACCAGCACGATCGCAACCACCACGCCCAGCAGCGTGCCCATGGCGGGATCGATGAACCAAGCAAAAATGATGCCTGCCACGGCTAAGAACGGCACCGGCAGCACCAGCTGAATCGTCTGAAGGACAGCTTGCTGAATCACGTTGATGTCGTTGAGCGAGCGTGTGATCATCGAACCCGTGCCAAAGCGCTCAAAGTCGCTGGCGGACAGCTCGAGCGACTTGTCGTACACGGCATTGCGGATATCGCAGGCCACGTTGGCGGCCAGGCGCGCCGAAAGATAGCAGCCCAGCACCGTGCCGCCGCTGGCCATGCCGGTCGCGATAAGCGTGTACAGGCCGTTACGTAAAATATAGTCGACATCGCCCGTGGTAATACCGGTGTTGACCATGTTCGCCAGCATCGTGGGAACCAACAGCGTACCGACGTTATCTATCAGCACCGCAAACAGCGTCACCGCAATCAGACCGCGGTACGGCCTCATAAACCTCATTAAGAGTCGCATGTGTCCCCCTCGCCCTTATCGTCAGCCTCGTTCTCGGCGGCCACTTGCCGTTTAAATGCCTCGCACTCTTCGTTCAGAACATGGGAGAATTTACCGACCAGGCGCATGATCTCGCGCTGTTCCCACGGCTCGAGCGCTTCGAATGCCTGTTGCTCGGCTTTTTGCGCCGGTAACGCGTAGCGCTTGGCAAACCGCACGCCTTCTTCGGTCAATCGCACAACCTTGTTCTTACGACTGCCCTCGGCAAACTCCAACGTCGCAAGCCCTCGCGCCCTAAGCGTCTTGATCGCCGAATTGATGGTCTGTTTGCTGTAGAACCATTCACTCGTCAGCCGACTCACGGCAACGCTTCCGCCCGCTGCACTCGTGTCGACGAGCATCCAGTAGGCGCAGTCCGAAAGACCGCAGGTACGCGCGAACTCCGAATAGATACGGTCAAGCCCGTTAAGCATCCGGTCGAAATCGACCAGGCTAACTGCACTATTCATCTCTCCCACCATTCGATAGTCCGAGTTTTGACCAATTTATATCTCTACATTAGTCCGAGTTTTGACTATCGTCAATACGCTCGTTGTTTATGGTCGGCTCTACATAAGCATATCGACAAAAAAGACCGCCGGCGCGGGGGCGGCGCCGGCGGTCACGCGAGAATAGCGATGTATTTGCCCGTTAGGCAGCGACGGCCTCGTAGACCGTTGCGCCCGCAAAGCTGTCGTGCAGGCTCTTGCCGCAGATCCAAGGTAGCTCGACGACCTCGCAGACCGTGTTGACCAGCTCGGAGCAATCAGTAAAGTGGCCCTTATCGTTGAGGGTCTCGCAATCCTGAACACGCCAATAGCCATCGGTGTGCGTGATGTAGTACTCGTGATCGTTGATCGACACGAAAGCGCGCGTCTTGGAACGCAGCAGCTTCAGAAATCCTTCGAAGTCAGTCTCGACGACATCTCCAGCCTGGAACATGATGTTACCTCCTGGCCCGGCGCCACCATGGCGCGTTGATAAACGTTGGTGCTCCTTTAGTAAAACCTTTATCAGAGCTTATGCGCGCATCATTTAGGCAAGTGGTAAAAAACCGCAGGGTAGACGGGATAAAACGTTTAACCATCCCACCGGTTTGTCACATTCTGGCTGAAGTTTTATGCAAACCAACTTTTCCACTTGGTAGCTTGCGTTGTTTGGGGCCGACTACGCGATTACGGTTTTGGTTCGGCGGGTAAGAACGAGGCATCGAAACCAACGTCAGGAGGACCCATGGAGACCATCGAAGCACTCATCCACCGCCGCAGCTGCCGCAAATACAGCGATCGCCCTGTCGAGGCCGAGAAGCTCGCACGCATTATCGAAGCCGGCCAGTACGCGCCGAGCGGCATGGGACGCCAGCCGGTCACGTTCGTCGCCGTCACCGACCCCGCAACCGTCGAGCGCCTCTCGCAGCTCAACGCCCAAGTTATGGGCAGAGAGGGAGATCCCTTCTACGGCGCCAAGACCGTTGTGGTGGTGCTGGTCGACCGCAGCGTGCCCACGCACCTGGAAGACGGCTCGCTCGCCATGGGCAACCTGCTCAACGCAGCCTATGCGCTGGGCGTCGATTCGTGTTGGATCCACCGCGCGCACGAGGTCTTTGACTCACCCGAGGGACTGGAACTGCTGACCAAGTGGGGTCTGCCCGCCGACGGAAGCCTGCGCGGTGTGGGCAACTGCATTCTGGGCTATGCCGAGGACACGCTACCCGAGGCAAAGCCGCGCCGCGACAACGTGGTATACGTCAAGTAGCGCGGGAGTGTCCCAAACTGCCGGCAGAGACGATATGAGCAGGACATAAAAACATTGAGAGCCCCTGCTGCATGAAAGACCGCGGATTAGGCCGACAATGGTGAGTGTCTAATTCAGCCGCGGCGGCCACGCCGCATTCATGGAAGGGGCTCCCATGC
>DBEXMY010000027.1:0-1532 GCA_048168905.1 Collinsella sp.
CTTAGACTAGGACGGATGCGTTTTTGTTTATCGGACTTGCGTGTGCAGTGGAGGCTGTTTCTTGCTAGACTTCTTGCAGACGCAATCGATAGCCAATTTGATAGTCGCAGGAGGCCATAGGCATGTGCAATGTTTCGCTCAACGGTACTCAACCGTCCGATGCGTCCCTGCGCGTCCTGCGCGCGCTTGAGGCGGCTGGTCTTGAGGCTTGGTACGTGGGCGGTTGGGTGCGCGACGCCCTGATGGGGTACCCCAGCCACGATGTTGATATGTGCTGTAGCGGCCTGTGGCAGGAGTCCAAAGCGGCGCTCGAGGCCGCCGGCATCGCGGTTGTGGAGTCGGGCATTAAATTTGGCGGAATCACGGCTATTTCCGATGGCGAGCGTATCGAGGTCACCACGTACCGTCTGGATGGCTTTTACACCGATGGTCGCCATCCCCAGAGTGTGGAGCGTGCCGCCTCGCTCGAGGACGATCTGGCGCGCCGCGACTTTACCGTCAATGCCATGGCCTGGCATCCCGAGCGCGGGCTTGTCGACCGCTACGACGGCCAGGGTGACTTGGAGCGCAAGCTGATTCGCGCTGTCGGCGATCCCAAGCGTCGCTTTAACGAGGACGCCCTGCGCATGCTGCGTGCGGTGCGCTTTGCCTGCCGTCTGGACTTTATGATTGAGCCCGAGACCAAGCGTGCGCTTGCCGAGTGCGCGCCGCTGCTCGAAGCCGTGGCGCGTGAGCGTGTGGGTATTGAGCTCGAGGGCATTCTTTCGACCGGTCATGGGGGAGACGCGATGCTCCGCTATCCCGAGCTCATCTGCGCCGCCGTGCCCGAGTTGGCAGCGGGTCGCGGGTTTGATCAGCGCAGTGTCTATCATGCGTTTAACGTCTACGTGCATATCGCCCGTGTGCTGACGGTGGCAGGGGAGCTTGCGCTGTGCGACGGCGTCGCGCCCTCGTCGAGCCTTATGTGGGCGGCGTTTTTGCACGACGTCTCCAAGCCCGATTGCTTTACGGTCGATCATGCCGGTAGCGGACACTTCTACGGCCATCCCGAGCTCGGCGCCAAGAAGGCGCGTGTCATCATGGATCGCCTGGCGCTCTCGCACGATTTGGTGCGCGATGTGTGCCTGTTGATCAAATACCACGACAAGCCGCTGCGCCCCGAGCGATCCTGCCTGCTCAATATGATGCGCGCGCTTTCGGGCGAGGGCGTTGATACGCCGCGTCTAATGGACGAGCTCATGGACCTTAAGCGTGCCGACACGCTCGGCAAGGCGCCGTCGTGCTTCTATTATGTCGAGACGATCGAGGAGATGCGCGCGCTGACTCGCGAGTTGCTGGCGGCGGGGGAGCCCTATATGCTCAAGATGCTTGCCATCAATGGCGGGGATTTGATTCGCGCCGGCGTCAAGCCCGGGCCGGAACTGGGGCAGCTGCTCAACGCTGCCCTCGATGCCGTGATCGAAGACAACATTCCCAACGAGCGCGAGGTCCTCCTGGCCCACCTCAACTTGGGGTAGTTAATTTGGGACGGG
>DBEXMY010000028.1:0-1872 GCA_048168905.1 Collinsella sp.
GCATGGGAGCCCCTTCCATGAATGCGGCGTGGCCGCCGCGGCTGAATTAGACACTCACCATTGTCGGCCTAATCCGCGGTCTTTCATGCAGCAGGGGCTCTCAATGTTTTTATGTCCTGCTCATATCGTCTCTGCCGGCAGCTGGGGACACTCCTTGTAGTCATTGGGGACGTCCTTAAACGACTAGTCATTCAAGAACGTCCCCAATGACTAGGTGGGAAAGGCGTGCGACAATGGTGGGCGTTGTGTTGTTCGCGCTAAGGAGTTGCCATGTTGTTGTGTCCCGTTTGCCATGAGCCGTTGGTGGACAATGAGCGCGGTGCTGCATGTGCGGGCGGACACCGGTTTGACCGTGCGCGCGAGGGCTATCTATATCTACTGCGCTCGTCCAAGAGCGGCGACTCCATGGGCGATCCCAAGTCACAGGCGCGCAGCCGTCGCGACTTTCTGAACCGCGGTTACTATGCGCCGTTGCGCGATACGATGGTCGAGCTCGTGCGCGAACGAGCTCAGCGGTGCGCGGCTACGTCGGACAAGCCGCTGCCCTTGCTCGACATTTGCTGTGGCGAGGGGTATTACACGAGTGCTATGGGCGCGGTGCCGGGCGTGGATGCTTACGGCTTTGACCTGGGCAAAGAGATGGTGCGCCTTGCCGCCAAGCGCGGCGATGCGACCTACTTCGTGGCCAACATGAAGGACATCCCCGTGGCCGATGGCGCCTTCGATATGGTGACCGAACTCTTTGCTCCCTTTAACGAGCGCGAGTTTGCCCGCGTGCTGGCGCCAGAGGGTTCACTCTATACCGTGGTACCGGGTGCTCGTCATCTCTTTGGGCTCAAAGAGGTGCTCTACGACACGCCGTACCTTAACGATGAGAAGCTGCCGAAGACCACCGAGCTCGAGTTAGTCGGAACGCAGCGGGTGTCTGCGAACATTACGCTCCAGACTCAGGCAGACATCGAGGCGGTGTTCCAGATGACGCCGTACTACTACCGCACGCGCCCTGCCGACAAAGAGCGCCTGGCAAACTTGGACACCCTTCAAACCGACATCGACTTCATCATCGCCGAGTACCGCCACAGCTAACAACCAGCCAAAAAAGGGACAGGTTTATTTTGGTGGGTTTTATCTAGGCAAACGTAAAGGGCCGACCGCGTTGCTACGCGATCGGCCCTTTTTATTGGCGTATATACCAGAGTCGCTGAGCGATTGACACGGATGCGGTTTAGCTCAAACGGTCCATGCCCTCTTTCTTGACGCGGTTGGCGAGTACAAAGTAGATAATGCTGACGATCAGGCCGGTAAAATCGGGGATGCTTGAGCCGGTCCCACCCAAGAGGGGCAGGGAGAGAAGCAGACTGATGACCGAACATGCTAGGCAGACGATGGACCAAATCCAGACAACGCCAGCCTTGGCGGGATTATTTGCCGCGCGGATGCCAAAGACGGCGGTCACAATTTCGACGACGCCCAATACGATGACGACGATGCAAGAAACGATCATGGCACCCGTGATATCGCCTGCCGCGCTGCCCGCAAAGAGCGCTGTAGCACCCATGCCTGCGCTTAGAATGCCGACGACAAAGAAGAAGAACGATAGGATTTTGAGTAATTTGCAGGCGTTGCTCATGGCTGGTCCTTTCGATACGAGTACGCCAACTTGGCGCACCCAATGTACTGCACATATGGTGAAGCACATTGTAGTTCAACGCGGCGATGCATGCGTTTGAAAGCGCATTGAGCCCGCGCAGCCAAACCCAACCTTTCAAAAAGGAAAGCTGGGCGTAAGTCAAATCGATGGCAGCGTATGCGCGGCGCTGCGATGATGGGTCCATGGTAAGAGCTGGTCTCAAGGAGGAGCCATGATGTACG
>DBEXMY010000029.1:0-6205 GCA_048168905.1 Collinsella sp.
GGTCCCCAACAACTAGCCGTAAAAGAACATCCCCAACGACACGTCATTTAAGTCTGTCCCCAAGGAGTAGGCATACAAAAAGGCCCGGGTGCCTTGGGGCATCCGGGCCTTTGCTAGCAACTTGATGTTGCGGGCAGCTTAGAACTTGTGGCCGCACTTCTTGCAGACGCGCAGCTTGTTCTTGCCGTCCTTCTCGTGACCGACGCGGGTAACCTTACCGCACTCGGGGCAGACGAGATTGACGTTGGAGGCGTCGATGGGAGCCTCCTGCGAAACGATACCGCCCTGCTGGTTGGCAGCGTTGGGCTTGACGGCCTTCTTGACGACCGAAACGCCCTCGACAACGACCTTGTTCTCGGCGGGGAGAGCACGCAGGATAACGCCCTGCTTGCCGCGATCCTTACCAGAGAGAACCTGGACCTTATCGCCCTTCTTGATATACATATATCTCCCCTAACTACAGGGTCTCGGGAGCGAGCGAGACGATCTTCATGTACTTCTTGTCACGAAGCTCGCGAGCGACGGGCCCGAAGATACGGGTGCCGACGGGCGAACCATCGTTGTTGATGACAACGCAGGCGTTCTCATCAAAGCGAATGTAGGAGCCATCCTTGCGGCGGATCTCCTTAACGGTGCGAACGACGACGCAACGGACAACGTCCTTCTTCTTGACGTTGGCGCCAGGGGTAGCCTCCTGGACAGCACCGATGAACACATCGCCGATGCCTGCATAACGACGCTTGGAACCGCCAAGCACCTTGATGCAGCGAATCTTGCGAGCGCCGGAGTTGTCGGCGACGTTCAGCATGGTTTGCATCTGAATCATGGTAGATGTTCCTCCGAACTAAGAACCGAAGAGAGGTGCGCAGCCTTTATACGGCCCGTGGTATGCAAGCCAGGCATACGCACATCTTCGGAAACGTACAAGTCGTAAGAGCGACTGCTTATTTAGCGCGCTCGACGACCTCGATGAGGCGCCAACGCTTCATCTTGGACATAGGACGGGTCTCCATAACGCGGACGGTATCGCCCACGCCAGCCGTGCACTCCTCGTCGTGAGCGTGCAGCTTCTTGGAGCTGGTCATCATCTTGCCGTACTTGGGGTGACGCTTGCGCTCGGTGATGGTGACAACAATGGTCTTGGCACCGGAGACGGAGGTAACGACACCCGTACGGACCTTACGCGAGTTACGCGAATCAGTCATGTTCTCTCCTTAGGTCCTACTCGGCGACAGCGGACTTCTCCGCTGCGATCTCGCGGGCGCGCTGCTCCGTGAGGACGCGAGCGATGTCCTTCTTCACGGTGTTGACGCGAGCGGTGTTGTCCAGCTGGCTGGTGGCCATCTGGAAACGAAGGTTAAAGAGCTCGGCGCGCATTTCCTTCAGCTTCTCAACGAGCTGAGCGTCCGAGAGCTCACGAATCTCTGCGGGCTTCATTAGTTCTCCTCCTTGGCGGCGGCGGCGTCCTCAGCAGCCCACTTGGCCTCGAGAGCGGCCTCCTCAGCCATCTCCTTCTCGATGCGCTGCTCAGCGTTCTTAGCAGCAACAATCTTGGTCTTGATGGGGAGCTTGTGCTGCGCAAGACGCAGAGCCTCGCGAGCGACCTCCTCGGGAACACCCTTGACCTCGAACATGATGCGGCCGGGCTTGACGACGGCCACCCACTCCTCGGGGTTACCCTTACCAGAACCCATGCGAGTCTCGGCAGGCTTCTTGGTGATGGGCTTATCGGGGAAGATCGTGATGTAGACACGACCGCCACGCTTCATGTAGCGGGTCATGGCAATACGAGCGGCCTCGATCTGACGGTTGGTGATCCAATGGGCCTCGAGAGCCTGGATACCAAACTCGCCGAAATGCAGCTCGGTATTACCCTTGGCCTGGCCCTTCATGGAGCCACGCTGCACCTTGCGGTGAAGAATACGCTTAGGGGCAAGCACTACTGACCCCTCCTCTCGGAGTTACGACGACGAGGACGGGAAGAGCCCTCGAGTGCAGGGTTGGGAACAGGCTGGCCCGGGAGCTTCTCGCCCAGGTAAATCCAGACCTTCACGCCGCAAGCGCCCATGGTGGTGCTGGCGACAGCCGTGCCGTAGTCGATCTTGGCACGGAGGGTGTGCAGAGGCACGCGACCCTCGCGGTACCACTCACGACGGCCCATCTCGGCACCGCCGAGACGACCGGAGCACTGGATACGGATGCCCTTAGCGCCGGCCTTGCGGGCGGACTGGACAGCCTTGCGCATAGCGCGACGGAAGGCAACGCGGCCCTCGAGCTGCTCGGCGATAGACTGAGCAACGAGGTTGGCGTCGAGCTCGGGACGCTTGATCTCGACAACGTCGACGGAGAGCTGGCCCTTGGAGACGCCAGCGACCTTCTCGAGCTCGGTACGGAGGGTATCGATCTCGGCACCCTTCTTACCGATGACAACGCCGGGGCGAGCAGTGAGGATGATGACCTTCACCTTGTCGCCAGCGCGCTCGATCTCGACGCGGGAGACAGCTGCGCGGGAAAGACGCTTCTCGAGGTACTTACGAATCTCGAGATCGTTACCGAGGGTCTTAGCGTAATCCTTCTCTGCGAACCAGCGGGAGCGCCAGTTCTCGGTGATGCCAAGACGGAAGCCGGTGGGGTAGACTTTCTGACCCATACAGCTTTACGCCTCCTTTCGAGGAGCAACGACGACGGTGATGTGGGAAGTACGCTTCAGAATGCGAGAAGCGGAACCCTTGGCGCGGGGACGGATGCGCTTAAGCGTCGGACCCTCGTCAACATAGGCAGCGGCGACAACCAGGTTGTCGGCACGCAGACCGTTGTTGTTCTCGGCGTTCGCAACGGCGGAACGGAGAACCTTCTCGACATCCACGGCGACGGCGCGGTCGCAGAAGTGGAGGATGTCGAAGGCCTGAGCGACAGGCTTGCGGCGGATCAGATCGACCACCAGGCGGGCCTTGCTGGGGGAAACACGCACGTACTTAGCGACGGCGCGAACCTCGGTGGCCTCAGTTTCAATAGACTTAGTTGCCATTTACGGTTAACCCCCTATTTGGCCTTGTGGCCACGGAACGTACGAGTCGGCGCGAACTCGCCGAGCTTGTGACCAACCATGGACTCGGTAACATACACGGGCACATGCTTGCGGCCGTCGTGGACGGCGATGGTGTGACCAACCATCTCGGGGAAGATGGTGGACGCGCGGGACCAGGTCTTCACGACGTCCTTCTTGCCAGCCTCGTTCATCGCGGTGATACGCGAGAGAAGGCGAGTCTCCACGAACGGGCCCTTTTTGAGACTTCTGCTCATAAGTGCTTTCTCCTAAAACTCGGTATCCGAAATTACTTCTTACGGCGACGAATGATGTGCTGGTTCGAGACCTTCTTCTTCTTGCGCGTACGAAGGCCCTTCGTCGGCTTACCCCAGGGGGTAACGGAGGGACGACCAGAGGTGTGGTTCTTGCCCTCGCCACCGCCGTGCGGGTGGTCGACAGGGTTCATGACGGTACCGCGGACGGTCGGGCGCACGTTCATGTGACGCTTACGGCCGGCCTTGCCGATGACGATGTTGGAGTGATCGGCGTTGCCGACCTCACCGACGGTGGCGCGGCAGGTAACGAGGATGCGGCGCATCTCGGAGGAAGGCATACGGACGATAGCGTACTTGCCCTCCTTACCCATCAGCTGGCAGGAGTTACCGGCGGAACGGGCGATAGCAGCGCCCTTGCCCGGCTGGAACTCGACGGCGTGGATGAGCGTACCGACGGGAATGTCGGCGAGGGGCAGAGCGTTGCCCGGCTTGATGTCGGCGTCAGAACCGGACATGATGGTCTGACCGACCTCGAGGCCCTTGGGGGCCAGGATGTAGCGCTTCTCACCGTCAGCGTAGTGCAGCAGAGCGATGCGAGCGGAACGGTTCGGATCGTACTCGATCGTGGCAACCTTGGCGGGCACGCCGTCCTTGTTGCGCTTGAAGTCGATCACGCGGTAACGACGCTTCACGCCGCCGCCCTGGTGGCGGGTGGTGATGCGGCCGTTGTTGTTACGACCGGCCTTCTTGGGCAGGGGCTCGAGAAGAGACTTCTCGGGCTTGGTGCAGGTGATCTCGGAGAAATCGGAGATCGTCTGCCAACGCCTACCAGCGGAGGTCGGCTTAAGGTGCTTTACAGCCATTACAATCCCTTTCAATAGGAATCCGTTAGCCATCGCAGACAGGGATTCGAGGTTCTGCCTCGGGTGCGATGACACCGGACGTATACACGGTTCCGGGCGTGTCCATTTTATACGCCCAAAACCTTGAGCTCTCGCCTCCCCTATTTGGGAGGCATGAGCTCACTCAACAGCAGCGAGTCTTAGGCCTGGTTGCCAAAGACCTCGATGGTGTCGCCCTCGGCCAGCGTGACGATGGCCTTCTTCCAAGAACGGGTCTTGCCGGCGACATAGCGCACGCGCTTGGTCTTGGGCTTGACCGTCAGGGTGTTCACGCGAACGACCTTGACGCCGAAGATCTCCTCGACAGCGTCCTTGATCTGATACTTGTTAGCATCCTTGGCGACCTCGAACGTGTACTTGTTCAGCTCCATGCCGGAGAAGGAACGCTCGGACACGATCGGACGGATGATGATCTCGTGGGCGGTCATTTATGCAAGCACCTCCCCGAAGTGAGCGGCGATGTCGGCGGGCATCAGCACAGCGTTGTTGTTAACGAGATCGTAGGTGTTGGCCTCGTCAGCGGTGATGATGAACGTCTTGGGAATGTTGCGGAACGACAGGTAGGCGTTGACGTCCTCATCGCGAACGATGATGGTCAGACGCTTGCCCTCAAGACCGAGAGCCTTGAGCATGGCGACGGCAGCCTTGGTGGAAGGCTTCTCGAAGCCGTAGTCGTCGACGAGCACGAGCTCGCCATCGGCCAGCTTGGCGGACAGCGCGGAGCGCATAGCCAGCTTGACCTCCTTGTTGTTCATACGCTTAGCGTAGGAACGGGGCTTGGGGGCGAAGACAACGCCACCGTGACGCCACTGGGCAGCACGGATGGAACCCTGGCGGGCACGGCCGGTGCCCTTCTGACGCCAAGGCTTCTTGCCGCCACCGGAAACCTCAGAGCGACCCTTAGCAGACTGGGTGCCCTGACGCCAAGAGGCCATCTGGCACTTGACGATGTGGTGCATAACGTGGATGTTCGGCTCGATGCCGTACACCTCAGCGGCGAGCTCGGCCTCGGCGACCTTCTTGCCCTCGCTGTTCTTTACTTCAAACTTTGCCATTTAAGTGTTCTCCTTGGTATGACGCTGGGCTAAATGGGCTGGGCCCTTAGGCCATACGGATGGCGACGAGACCATTCTTGGCACCCGGGACAGCGCCCTTGACCAAGATGAGGTTCTGCTCGGCATCGATGCGGACAACGGAAAGGTTCTTGACGGTAACGCGCTCGTTACCCATGTGACCGGCCATCTTGACGCCCTTGAGGACGCGCGCAGGATAGGCGCACTGACCGATAGAACCGGGGTGACGCTGGAAGTGAGAACCATGCGTCATAGGACCGCGGCGCTGACCCCAGCGCTTGATGCGACCCTGGAAGCCCTTACCCTTGGAGGTACCGATGACGTCGACCTTCTCGACATCAGCGAAATCAGCGACGGTGACGACCTCGCCGACCTTGTGCTCCTCGCCGTTCTCGACGCGGACCTCACGAAGGAAGCGGACAGGCTCGACGCCAGCCTTAGCGAAGTGACCAGCCATGGGCTTGTTCACGTTCTTGGCCTTGATGTCGCCGAAACCGATCTGGACGGCGTCATAGCCGTCGGTTGCCTGAGTTTTAACCTGCGAGACAGCGCAGGGGCCAGCCTGGATGACCGTGACGGGAACGACGTTGTCGTCCTCGTCCCAAACCTGGGTCATGCCAATCTTGCGGCCGAGAATCATGCTGATCAAGATATGATCCCAACTCTCGCGTGGTCTTGGGACAATGCGTACACCACCGAGCGTACGCCCCTAGAGGACCACTACTTACACGACGTGCTCCCCAGCCTTGTATTTCGCCCGGACTACCTGACAACCCTATTAAGCAGGCATTTTGTCCAGCCAGAATACTCCCCTGGTTACACACAGCTGTTTAGTATACACGGCTGCGGGCGTATCCATCGAGATTCATATTTCACTCACATTGTTTACGCAGGTAAAGTGCGTGGCACGTTCCCAGTGTGCGGCGG
>DBEXMY010000030.1:0-12155 GCA_048168905.1 Collinsella sp.
CCGCACCATTTGAGATTAAAGCTCCCGGCAACGGGGGCTTTGCTTTTACGTAAACACTGCATGGATTCGACCCTCGGTCGTGGCGCGGGCGTACAGAAAACGCGGAGCGTTTTTAGCCCGCGGGCGAGCGCGCCGGCAGGCGGGCGAAGCCGGTGCGGATCCGCGCAGCGGATGCGCGGAATCCTATACGCCGCACCATTTGAGATTAAAGCTCCCGGCAACGGGGGCTTTTCTTTTACGCCAGCTTGAGTGCTTTCGTCCAAAGGGACGATTTCCTGTCGACTCGTGTAAGATTCCGAGTAGATGTCGCGACTTATTCGCGACCACTCCTTCTTCAAACGACCGATCAGGGTGATATTTCGTGGCAGAGCGTCCGACATACAAGCTCAGGTTTCTCGATCCTAAGAAGCGCTTTCCGGCGATGCCCGAGCAGCCTGCGGGACGCTCATATGGCGTGGTCTGGAAACTCTTTGGCGAGGATCAGCATGAATCTTGTTATGTCGTCGAATTCGTTGGCAAAAGTCATGTGTCGCTTTTGGGCTACGTAAGCGTTTCGGGTGAGGTGTACAAGGTGGACCGCCCCGTCAGCGAGGCTCCGCTGCCCAACAATCCCGACATGGAACTGGTCCTTGACGAGTCGGATTCCGGTATTGGTGAGATCATGGTAAGGGAAGCCAACGGTGCAATGCGCGCGTGTGCGCAAACTGCCGGCTCTCCCGAAGGCCCCATGCGCGAGCAGTCCGACCACGAGACATGGAATTCGACCCGCGCCCTTCCTTACGGCGAGTTCATGGCCTCGATGTTCTTGCGTTACGTGATATTTGCCAACTCCGAAAGCGCTATTGTGAACACGGCGGACGCCGGCGGACTCGACGAGGGTATGCAAAACGTTGTCGACAAGATCAAGCTCGTAAAGTTGTCCGAGCCGGTCGAGGTGTTTTTGGGCTTTAACACGGCACCGCTCCCCGATGCTATCGAGACGCTGCTTTACCGCGTTGACCATGCCGAGAATCCGAGCGGTATCGAGCGCTATGCCGCCGCCCTTATGAGCGAAATTGACTTGCCCCGCCTGCGCACCATCGCTGCCAAGTCCGAGATGAGCCTGGCTCGCATTGATCGCTCAAAGATTTTCTATCTCAATTTTGATCGTAGCCTGTTGGACCAGGACGAGATTGACATGCTGCTTGCCATCGAGTGCCGTCTCAACCGCCTCTCCGGCATCCTTGAGCGCATCGGGGCCGGATTGGTCCCTGCGGCATCCTCGCCGAGCCTTGAGGGCTGCGCGCTCTTTGATGCGTGGC
Organism: Collinsella sp.; assembly: GCA_048168905.1. GTDB lineage: Bacteria > Actinomycetota > Coriobacteriia > Coriobacteriales > Coriobacteriaceae > Collinsella. The sequence continues at coordinate 1,302 of DBEXMY010000030.1, forward strand.
ATATCGCCAAGACGACCAACGATGTTCCCCGACTGCTCGATACGGCTTCGAGCGATAACCCGTGGGCCAAGCCGGGAACGGTTTCGTGCCAGCCGGGCGGCGAGTGGGACGTGCGCACGCGTTTTGCGCGAATCGTTGAGGCGCTCAACGTGGTCACGCGGCTCGACTATACCTATCGGGCAAACGTTGCCGAGGGGATTATGCTCGTTCGGTTTGGGCAGTCTGTCGTTGATGCCATGCCGCAACGTGAATACGACGCTCAAGATGACGCCTGGCGCGAGCTGGACGAGGATACGCGTGCGATCTGGGCCGCGGAGCACGATGCGCGCGTGGCACTCACGCTTGCGGCAGCGTGTTTTGCCGCAGGCACCTGCATCACGCGCTGCTATGTGCAGATTGCTACTCCCGACAGTGAGCAGGGCGAGCGCGTTGTCGCAACGTATTTCTTTGGGCGCGCGGCCTATCTGGCCGATTGCGTGCCTGTCGCCAAGGATCTTGAGAGCATGGACATGGACGATATGTCGTGCAAGCGTGTACTTGAGGCGTATGAGTCAACCGCTCCGGAGACGATTGAGCCTGCGGAGGTTCATGCTCGTCCGCGTGATGACCATCGCACGCTGCCGCCGACGCTGCGCGATCTGCTGCTTGCCGATACGGCTGACGAGTTGGAGGTCATGGAAGAGGACGACGACCCATACGTGGCCCGTGTTGTTGAATTGCGCGAGCAGGCAAAAGTCGACCGTACAGGTGCTTTTGAAGGCTTTTCCCGTCTTGTCGAGGAGTTGGAGGCTAAGTGCGCCGTCGCCGAGCTTTTGGCGACAGGTCCGGTTCAAACGCAGTTTTGCGATAACCAGCTGGTGCGCATGGTGCTACCGGTGTTGGAAGAAGACCGCTCTGTGCGAATCCTTCGTGCGCCCGATGCGCTGTACTTTGCCCAGCACGAGATCTGCAGCTTTTACGCCGAGCAAGAGGACTTTGAACGAGCACTGCCCGAGGTGCGCCATCTTTACGATCTGGCGCGCTCGTCCATGCAATCGCACTTTGCGCTCATCAACGTGCTTGCGCGTCTGGAGCGCTTTGACGAGATTATCGAGGTGGCGCGCCACGGCCTACGTATTGCCAGCGATCGTTCTGCAATCGGCTACCTGTTCTATCGCTTGGCGTTTGCCTATTGGAATTGCGATCAGCTCGACCTGGCGCTGGCTTGTTACCGTCTGGTGCCGCGCGGCGAGGAGTCGGGCAGTAGCGCGCTGGAAGAAATGCAGGGCCTTATGAACGAGATGGGCGTCAGCGAGCCTCCGACGTTCGAGGAAGCGGTCGAGACCATCCGCAAGGCTGGACTCGAGCTGCCGCCAGTGTCCGCCGTGACGAATCAGCTGGCAGATGCCGCTGTTCAACTGGTCGACAACGGCTTCTTTTTCCTGGCACGCGGTTGCATCTTCCAAATGTGGCGCACCATGGGCAACGACGAGCTCGGCTCCCTCAACCGCTCGCTGGGGTAGGGGCGATATAGAGGGGCCGCACCGCGCTATTTGTATCGGCGCGGGCGGGAGGACCCGGCAGGATTGGTAAGGCATAAAGCCGCCGATCCTGCTAAAACTGTTAAACTCTGCTAAAGTTGCTAAACTTTGTTAAAGTTGTTAAAACTAGCAGAGGAGGGCAGAATGACGAAAGCTGTTAACCCCTTTAAGCCAACGGCGGGCATGAATCCGCCTGAGCTTATCGGACGGGACACTGTTTTGGATGACTTTGCCGAGGCTCTTGAGAATGGTCCTGGTGCCCCCGATCGACTCATGCGCATCTCGGGCGTCCGAGGCACAGGTAAAACGGTGCTCCTTAATGCATTGGGTGACCTTGCACGCAAAAAAGGATTCGAGGTCGTTGACGTTGCCTCCAATGCTGGTTTTTGCAATAGAATCCTCGAGGCTCTGCAGCGAAACGTTCGTCTTGAATCAATCTCGATTTCCCCATCGATTTTAGGGGTCAGCCTTGGCTCCATGGAGATGTCGAAGTCGGCCTCTCATCTGGGCGAGGCGATGTACGATGCTGCGAAGCGCGGTGGTCTGCTCATTACGCTCGACGAGATCCAGGATGCCTCAACTGAGGAAATGCGCGAGCTAGGCAATGAGATGCAGCTCTTGATCCGCCAAGGAGCGAATGTCGCTTTCGCTTTCGCCGGGCTGCCGACATCGGTAGATGGCGTGGTGGTGGATGATACGTTGACGTTCCTTCAGCGAGCCAAACATGTTGAACTTACTCGGCTTTCCGATTTTGAAGTTGGCGGATCGTTTGAGGATACGATGAGGCGTGCGGGCAAGGAGCTCGACGAAGGCGTTGCTGAGCTATTAACAAAAGCTTCGGCAGGCTATCCCTTTATGGTCCAGCTGGTCGGATATTACGCTTGGCAGGTTGCTGCGCGCAGTGGGGCGGAGAGCGTGAGCGAAGAGGCGGCTCGTAAGGGTATCCAGGCGGCTCTTGATAGCTTTAATGCTATGGTGATTGCCCCAGCGCTGCGCAGGGTGTCGGAACGGCAGTTTCAGTATCTCGCGGCGATGGCTCAATGCGAGGGCGTCGATATCGCCAACGGCGATATCGCCAAGAAGATGGGTTTGTCGGCGAACAAAGTTGGGTCATATCGCAAGCGTCTGATCGATGCGGGGTTGATTGAGCCCGCGGGCTATGGCTGTGTTTCGTTTGCAATTCCGTACATGCGCGATTATCTGTTGGAGACCGTTCGAGAGGACTAATAAAGAATGGGCTGTCCGCGCTGTCGCTGGGGCCGTCCTTGTATCTTTGTCTCAACCTGTAACATCTGGAGGGGATTACGGCCTGCAGATGTTACAGGTTGAGATGATTGACTGAGACGTTTACTGGTAAAAGAGAGGTAAAAGAGGAAACGCCTCAAAATTCCCCTTGCCCAACTTCGGCTGTTTGGTTACTATAGAACGGCTGTTACGGAGAGCTGACCGAGAGGCCGAAGGTGCTCGCCTGCTAAGCGAGTATGCCCCAAAAGGGCATCTGGGGTTCGAATCCCCAGCTCTCCGCCAGTATGACTTTGAAGAAGGGTCCCATTTGGGGCCCTTTTTTATTATCAAGAATGGCAGCTGGGGATTAGAGTCCGAAAGGGCGTGAACATTAGGCAAACACGGGGCGCTTGAAAACGGGGAGACCCAGGCGTGCTCGTGCACCCCGGTGTGGGGTTCCGAGGGGATGGAGTAGAAATATGGTAAAGGTCGGGCTGCGTAAGCCGAATCTAAAGACATCACTCAAGGCAAGAACGACCGGCAGAGCGAAGCGCGCGGTAAAGCGGGCGATAATCCCCGGCTATGGTAAGAAGGGCATGGGGTGGATCAAAAATCCGAAGAAGGCTGCTTACAATGCCGTATACAGCAGAACGACCGTCGGAGTTGGGGATGTCGCTCGCGCCGTTGCTAAATCAGGCGCTCGGAGCTCGGCGTCAAGGACGTCCTCAATTACTGTTTCATCGCATGAAATTACACCTTTGGCGAAGCCTGAACAGAAATCTCTCACTCGAGAGATTACGTCGGTTGACAGGGCAAGCAAGGCGCTTTTGCTATGCTTCCTTCTTGGGTGGTCGGGCGCTCATAGGGCGTATGCACGGATGTGGGGTAGCTTCTTTCTATATCTCTTTACCTTTGGCCTTTTTGGATTTGGTTGGCTGTTTGATATTGTGACACTACTGATGAGACGCTCCGAGCTAAGGCGTCTCGGCGACAGTGATCAGACTCAACAGCAAGCGCCATGTTCCGTTGATTCTACATTCGATCGAAATGTCGCCGACTCCGGAAATTGGGAACAGCGTGGAGATGGGGAGGCTGCGGCTCGGCTAGAGCTTCAACGTAAAAACCGTGCCTATATGGAAGAAAACGGCATCGACGTGGAGATGTTTACCGAGGAAAAGGTCGCGGCGGACGCCTTGCGAACCATTGAGTCGGTATGCCCGTGCATGCTTAGGTTTGACCGAGGCATGAGCGAAGAGGAGCCAAGCATCAGCTTTTGCTCTCCAACAAAGACGGGGAAGATGCCCAAGAATGTCGTCGAGGCCCGCATTTACCATCAGGACGTGAAGCTATTGATGGATTCCCACGGCTTCGAATTGCCGGAGTATGGTGACAGCATCAATGTCATGATTAGTTATCTAGCTGATGGGCGCATAAATAAAGTCGATATCCATGGGTTCCATAATGGCCGCTCCGTTAGTGTCTCCATTCGCAGGCGGAGCGACGATCTTGTTATGACGAGTGCGGGCACCATCGGAGAAACGGGTGCCTGGCAATCGCTGTGTCCTGGGGCAGACCCCTCAGCTGGGGATCTTTTCAGGGCCTTGACCAAGGAGGTCGAAAGGATCTACTAGCATGCCCGGTGGACCCGTTTTCAAGGTCCGAAAAGACACAGCGAAGGTAAACGGCTAGCAATGTCGCTTTGGTGATTCTGACGCATCCCGTTTAAGAGGTATTCAAAAAGAGGCGCCCGTTGGACGCCTCTCCAATCTCAAATGTAATGTTCCCCCAGCCCTACATCTCAGGAGCCTTGGCGACGGTCTCGCTCTCTGCCGTGAGTGGCCGGTTGTCGATGCGGCGGCCCAGGCGGTCGAGCTTCACGAGGAGCCATTCAATGGGATTCGGCCCTGTGCCTTCCTCGTCGGCAACCAGGTCCATGACGGCGACCTTGGTGCCGTCCTGCTTGAGCGTAACGCTGCCTACCTTGTCGCCAACATGCACCGTGCCCGAAAGGTCATCGTAGCTAACTTTTTCGGTCACTTCGCCGGCGAGTGAGAACACCGTTGCCTGTGCGGCGGGGTCGGCGAGCGTGGCGTCGATCGTCTTGTCCGTCCAATCTGTCTGGCTAATGCGTGCCATAAGCGGGTTGCCGTTGGCGGTCTTTTCCTGCGTGTTGGCGATTGCGACCGTCACCTTGTGACCGTAGTACCAATTGGCAAGGGCGGCGGTATCGGTAAAGCGCTGATCGGTGGTGGTGGAGTTCAAAATAACGGTGTAGATCTCGTCGCCGTCGCGGTTGTAGGCGCTCGTAAAGCAATAGCCTGCATCGTCGGTGGTGCCAGTCTTGCCACCGATGTTGCCATCTTGGCCCAGCAAATAGTTATGCGTGTCCATGGAATGCGAATGGTCGGTGCCGTCGGCGCCCGTGACCTCGATCCAGGAATCCTCGCTCGCTACGACCTCGCGGATCGTGTCGTTTTTCATGGCCTCCTGCATCATCAGCGCTACGTCGTGTGCGGTTGAGTGCATATCGCCAGCCCACTCATCAAAGTCCAGACCATGCGGGTTTTCAAAAAGCGTACCGGTGCAGCCGAGCTTCTTAGCGCGCTCGTTCATGGCCTTCACAAATGTGGCCTCGGCGTCTTTGGTCTTAGGGTCGATCTTCTTGCCCACATATTCGGCGAGCACGATGGCGGCGTCGTTGCCCGAGGGAATCATCAGGCCGCGCAGCGCCTGCTCCACGGTAAGCTTGTCGCCTTCGAGCAAGCCGGCGGTCGAATTGCCCACGGTGGCTGCGGCGTTGCTCACCGTGACCTTCTCGTCCATCTTGCAATTCTCGACGGTTAGGATTGCGGTCATGACCTTGGTGATCGAGGCAATCTTGACCTGCTCATCGGCGTCGCGGGCATAGTAGACGGTGCCGTCTTTGCCCATGACGAGGGCATTGGTCGCATCGATATCGGGCAGGTTTTCGGCCGTGATACCGCGCACATCGGCGGTTTTGCCGCAAACATTGTCGGTCGTGAGCACTTGGGCGCCGGCGACGGTGGGCACGCCAGCGGCAAGGGCGATAGCGCAGACAAAGCCGGCGGCAAGCTGGGCTGAGCGCTTTGCAAAAGGGGTGAGGGACTTCACGGATTTCGCTTTCGACGGGATGGTCTCTTCTGGAACTAGAGTATATCGTTTGCCGGCGTCGGCGATCATCGCGTGCGTGCGTGGCCCACATCCGCACCCGAACGGGCACAAGGGTGCTTAAGGCCGACTTAATCACCCACGCTTGTTGTGTGTGGCGTGCGTCGCCTCGGGCATAATGGAGCGCGAGAGGAGCACGTATGAACGAGCGCATACTGGTAGTTGATGACGAGAAGGCCATCGCCGACTTGGTTGGTATCTACCTTACAAAAGAGGGCTTTGATGTCCAGATTGCCTATAGCGGGGCCGATGCTGCCAAGGCAATCTTGGAGCAGGAGTTCGATTTGGCGCTGCTTGATGTCATGCTGCCCGATATCGATGGATTTGAGCTGCTGCGTACGATCCGTTCCAGCCATACCTATCCTGTGATCATGCTGACGGCGCGCGATGCCCAGCAAGACAAGATCGAGGGCCTTTCGCTTGGTGCGGACGATTACGTGGTTAAGCCGTTCCGCCCGCTGGAGCTCATCGCGCGTGTGCACGCTCAGCTTCGCCGCTACACCAGCTACGGTAGCCGTGCGCAGGCGGCCGAGTCGCCGACCATTCAGCTCGACGGCTTGGAGATCAACCGCGATGCTCGTTCCGTAACGGTGGACGGTTCACCGGTACGCCTCACACCCACCGAGTATTCAATCTTGCTGTATCTGGTCGAGCATCGCGGCAGCGTGGTGGCCGTGGAGGACCTGTTCCGCGCGGTATGGAACGAGGACTTTATGCCCGGCTCCAACAATACGGTGATGGTGCACATTCGCCACTTGCGCGAAAAGATCGGCGACGACGCACAAAAGCCGCGCTTTATCAAAAACGTCTGGGGCGTCGGCTACATCATCGAATAACGCTTTTCGCTTGTGAGGATCTTGATATGACAAAAGACGATAGGCAAGCGTTCGAGGTGCCCGATCGACTCTTTGAATACGTGAGGTTGGTCGTCGACAACCGCGCGCTTGCAACGGTGCTGCTCTTTTTGCTGAGCCTGCTGCTGATTGGCATCGATAACATCGTCGGAATCTTGGCGGTGCTGCTTGTCGGCTTTTTGCTGATCGATCGATTTGAGATCGTGTGCCGCTGCGTGGTGATTGGCGGCGCCGCGTGGGCCATGACGTTGGCGATTGGCGCCATGGCGCTCGGCGGCATCGAAGGGCCGGTGTTGTTCGATGCCGGCTTTGTATTCAACATGCTTGGCTTTGTGCTGGCGCTTGCCGCGTGCGTGCTGTTCTTGTGCGGCCGCGCCCTGTACTACCAGGGCTACGAGCAGGGCGAGCAGCATGCCGATTGTGTGCTGGCTGCTCGTATTCAAGATCGCCTGATCGATCACCCCGACACCTGGGACAACATCGACGGCGACTTCTTGGAGGTCGAGGGCGCCCTTAACCGCGTGCGTGACCGTGAGCGCAAGGTGCAACAGGCCTTGCGTGACGAATCTCATCGCAAGGACGATCTGGTCACGTACTTGGCACATGACCTACGCACCCCGCTTGCCAGTGTGGTGGGCTATCTTTCGCTGCTGCAAGAGGCTCCTGAGCTGCCGGTTGAGCAACGTGCGCACTTTACGGGCGTGGCTCTCGACAAAGCGCACCGGCTCGATGCGCTCATCGAAGAGTTCTTCGATATCACGCGCTTTGACTTCCACGATATCGTGCTCACGCGCGGCTATGTTGATCTGGGGTTGCTGCTGGCTCAGGTGGCTGACGAGTTCTATCCCATCCTCAACGAGCAGCATAAGGAAGCCCAAGTTGATATTCGCGAGGACCTGACGGTGCTCGTGGATGGCGACAAGATGGCTCGCGTGTTCAACAACATCATGAAAAACGCCGTTGCCTATAGCTATGAGGGCTCGACCATCACGATCGAGGCCAGACGCCGGGACGGCGGTGGCGTGCGCGTGCGCTTTATCAATCAGGGCGATCCCATCCCTGAGGCAAAGCTCAAGGTGATCTTTGAGAAGTTCTATCGCCTGGATGCGGCGCGTGCGACCAATCGCGGCGGCGCTGGACTGGGGCTTGCCATCGCCAAGGAGATCGTATGCGCGCACGGCGGTACCGTTGCATGTGAATCGACGCCCGAACACACGATATTCACCATCGAGCTGCCCGCCGCATAGCCAGTGTGCCCTTACAAACACTTGACAATGCGCTCACGTGCATATGAGCCGCGATTCCTACTATCGATACTGCTGAATTGATATCGATGTGGAGGTATGCGGTATGACGGCTGCTGCGGCTGTGGAGCCCACGGAGCTTGAAGAACTCATGAAAGCGCAGGCCGAGGCCGCGCACGAGCGCGAGGTTGGGGATGCGACTCGCCCCACGGCAGAGGATCTTGCCGCCTCGCCGACGCGCATCGATGTCGAGGGCCTCGACCTGTTCTATGGCGACCATCATGCGCTCAAGGACGTGAATATCAAGATCCGCGACAAGCAGATCACCTCGTTCATCGGGCCTTCGGGCTGCGGAAAGTCCACGTTGCTGCGCTGCTTTAACCGCATGAACGACGGCATCAAGGATTGCCGCATCGAGGGCAAGATTGCGCTCGATGGTCAAGATATCCTGGGCGATTACGACATCTGCCGCCTTCGCCAGCGCGTGGGCATGGTGTTCCAGCGCCCCAACCCGTTTCCCATGAGCATCTACGACAACGTCGCCTATGGGCCGCGCGGCATGGGCGTGCGCGATCGCGCTGTGCTGGATGGGCTGGTCGAGGATTCCCTTCGTCGCGCTGCGCTATGGGATGAGGTCAAGGACAAGCTCAAGGAGTCGGGCCTGGGTCTTTCGGGTGGACAGCAGCAGCGCCTGTGCATCGCCCGCGCACTTGCCGTGCAGCCCGACATTCTGCTGATGGACGAGCCGACCTCGGCACTCGACCCTGTGTCGACGCTGGTGGTGGAGCAGCTGGCCTGCGAGCTCAAAGAGACCTGCACGCTCGTGGTCGTTACGCACAATATGCAGCAGGCGGCGCGTATCTCCGATTCGGTCGCATTCTTTTTGCTGGGTGAGCTGGTGGAGCACGCGCCCACCGCGCAACTCTTCAAGAATCCGACCGATCCGCGCACGGCGGATTATTTGACGGGGCGTTTTGGCTGATACCATCTAGTAAAGGTACCTTTAGGGTTAAGATGCGGTCATGCCGGCCGCAAAGGGGTTCAACATGATCTATTACGTCGAGGACGATGACAACATCAGGGATTTGACGGTCTATGCACTGCGCAAGCAGGGGATTGAGGCCGAAGGCTTTTCGTGCGACGGTGAGTTTAAGGCTGCCGTGGCGCGACGGGTACCCGATGCCGTCCTGCTCGACATCATGCTGCCCGATACCGATGGCTTGGCGATTATGCGTCGACTGCGTGCCGATCGCCTGACGGCGACGGTGCCCATCATGATGCTTACCGCCAAGGATACCGAGCTCGACAAGGTGATGGCGCTCGATGGCGGTGCCGACGATTACCTGACTAAGCCGTTTTCGCTCATGGAGCTTGCGAGCCGCTGCCGCGCACTGCTGCGTCGCGGCGGCATGGTCAAGCAGGCGAGCGATGTGCTCAGCGTGGGCGACATCGTGCTCTCGCCCAGCCATCGCGAGGTGACCGTTGCCGGCGAGCCGCTTAAGCTCACCCTGCGCGAGTTCGACCTGCTCGAGTACCTCATGCGCAAGCCCGGCGTGGTTTTTACCCGCGAGTCGTTGCTGCAGAGCGTGTGGGGCTGGGACTTCGACGGCGGTTCGCGCACCGTTGACGTGCACGTGCAGACGCTTCGCCAAAAACTGGGCGAGCATGCCAGCGCCATCGAGACCGTGCGCGGCGTGGGCTACCGCTTGGCCGAGCCTTCTGCCGGTGATGGTGCCGAAGGTGACGACACCGCGGCCACCGCATCGGAGGAGTAACCCGTGGTCTTCGCCCCCCAGGGAAAACATACGCTGTCGCACCGCGTTTTTGTGACGATCTTTGTCTGCGCCATGGCGGTTATCGTGGCGTTTACGGTGCTGGGTGCGTTCTTTGTGCAAAACACCTTGGCGGATGCCACGAGTGCCAACCTGGCGCAGGAAACCGAGCTCATTGCTGCCGCCCTCGACGAGCAGCAGGAGCCCATCCCGTTCTTGCGTAGCCTCGATCGAGAGGACTTGCGCATCACGCTGATTAACAAGGATGGATCGGTTGCCTACGACAACGAGGCGTCGCCTTCCACACTGCCCAACCATGGCGATCGCCCCGAGGTCATCGAGGCCTTTGAGAGTGGTTCGGGTTCCGCGGAGCGCGCAAGCTCTACGCTCGACGAGATTATGCTGTATCGCGCCGTCGCCCTTGATAACGGCCAGGTTGTCCGCTTGGCGCAGGCCCAGCCTGGCGTTGCGGCGATTTTGCTGTCGATGGTGGCGCCGATGCTGCTTATCGCAGCAGCGGGTGCGGTACTCTCGTTTTTTATGGCGCGCCGCGAGTCCCGTGCCATCATCGCGCCTTTGCAAGAGGTGGATTTGGACCACCCACGCCGTAGCTATGAGCACGCCTATGCCGAGATGGTCCCCATGCTTGAGCGTATTGAGTCGCAGCGCCAGGAGCTCAAGCGCCAAATGGCGGTGCTGGCGGACAACGACCGTATGCGCCGCGAGTTCACGGCGAATATCACCCATGAGCTCAAGACGCCGCTTACGGCGATTTCGGGCTATGCCGAGCTCATCGCAAACGGCATGGTCGAGGGCGAGGGCGACCTGCGCAACTTTGGCGGTCGCATCTATCGTGAGGCGGGCCGCTTGGCAGCGCTTGTCAACGATATCCTTACGCTGTCTAACTTGGACGAGGCCGAGCGTGCAACTGAGGGCGAGGCGGTGCCCATTGGTTCCACGGAGCCTATTGAGCTCTCGCGTGCCATCTACGCGGTTGAGCAGCGTCTTGAACAGGTCGCCCGTCAGGCGAATGTGACGATAAGTCATGAGA
>DBEXMY010000031.1:0-2743 GCA_048168905.1 Collinsella sp.
CGTGTCTCGGCCGCCCTTCTTACGGTTGATCTTCCAAAGATCGCTTTGCCGCCTACTCAGACTGCCCGCTCTTCTTGGCATGTCTGGACGGAGCGCTCAAGAAACGACCCGTCAGATAGTTCGCGGGACCGGAGATATCGATCCCCAGCAGCACGTGTCCTAGCCATAGGAACGCCACGAGCACCAGTAGAGGAATCACACACGAGGTCACGATCATCACGATGACGCCTTCGATCAGATCGGTCACCTGATGCACGATCTCATCGGTCATCTGCTTGGCACCGCTGGTCACCGACGTAACAAGGCTCGAGGCCCCGTCAGTCAACTGCTCGAGCACGTTTTTGGACTCCTTGGCCTCGGATTTTTTCTTGTTCGATTTTGAGCTGGTCTCGGCTGACTTGTCCGTGGTGTCGGCCGCGTCCGCAGCGTCCGCAGCCTTTTGCTCAGCTTGCTCAATACTTACGCGATACGTTTCATCGACCTTCTGCGACACCCATACGCTCGCGGGCACGAGCGCCATGCCGATCACGGCAACCACCAGCACGCGCGTCGCCACACGGCGCAGGACAGCGCTCGTGCTCCAGCGCCCGTGAATGCCGAGCGACACCGCAAAGAGCGCCAACGCAAACGGGATTAAGATGCCCAGGCCAACCGACCACAAAATCGTGAGCAAATATTTCTCTAGGTATAGCACGGCAAGCACGATACCAAGGTTGCCTGAAAGCTGCGCGAGCTGCTCGGCAACCGGCGTTCCCGTATCACCCGGCAGCGCGGTAATGCCCGCAGACAGCGCCACGCACGAGGTCGTGAGCGCCAGTACGTTTCCTTTCTTTTGATCGATGACCTCGATGGTGGAGTCCCAAGTTTTGGTATCGGCGAAATGCGGACGAGCCACAAAGCCCGACAGCAGCGCCAGCACCACGAGCGCAACGATAAAGCCAATCTGCAGCTTTTTGTTTGCGCACACGACATCGGACAGGCTGGGCTGCAACTCGGTTACCGTCGTGTGCTCGGTTATCTGGACAGGACGCCCATGAGCCATCTCGTGCGCGTCTCTTTTTTGTATTGACCCGTTATCCGGCATTTGGATACCTCCTCAGTCCGGGGCTTAATGCGAAAGGAAGTATACCCACCGAGCAAAAATCGAACGGGAGGACGAACGGAGCGCACCAAGACTGTCCCCAATGACTATCTCCGGATGAGTTGCGGTGGAATAGGGATTGTTTTGCGCCCGTCGGCTCCTATTCAGTCCCTATTTCACCGCAACTTGGAGGAGGACAGAAAAAGCCCTGTCGCGGGTAGCGGCAGGGCTTTTGGAAGGGGACTTGGTTGTGCGGGCTCGTTAGGCGAGCTTGGCCTCGAGCGCAGCGATGCGCTTGTAGGCATCGATGGTAAAGCGGGTCTGCTTCTCCAGAATCATAGTGGTCATGAGAGTATCCTGAGCATGGGCCATGATGAAGGTCATCTCCATCTCGCCACCGCCGGCCTCCTGCGAAAGCAGCTTGGTCTGCGTGTCGTGGGCACCGATGAGCGCATCGCTGGCATCCTTGTGCAGCTGCTCGGCCTTCTCAAAGTCACCCTCGCGAGCAGCATCGAGCGCTGCAAGCAGATCGGTCTGGGCGTCACCTGCGTATGCGACGATCTCGAATCCAACCATCGAGATTTCTTCTTTGGTTGCCATATTGCGTTCCTTTCACATATGAACCAATGGAGAGCATCGCGTCCGGGCATACGCGCTGCGTTGTGTATGACAGAAACAATAACATTCAAACAAAAAAGAACAGCTCAAAACGTAATTTCGAACTATGAACGGTCACTTTTCGCCCGTGAACGGTTTTTAAACCAATCTGAACAATATCGAACACAATTATCGGCAACCCAAACAAAGCCGCACCCTAACGCAAATCGCGCACCGTATCGCCCTCTACGAGCACACCGGGGATCAGCATGCGCTCCACGCCAGACGCACCCCCATCGGCGCCGGCAATCTTGTCGACCGCCCACATGCCGACGCGCTTGTTGTCAAAGCGCACCGTGGTCAGGCGACGGTCGGGCACGATATCGCCCAGGCTGTCATCAACACCCACCACGCTCACGTCCTGGGGCACACGCTTTCCGCGCGACTCGAGCCCACGGATGCAGCCATATGCCATGGCATCGTTGGAGGCATAGATGGCCGTACAGGTCGGATCTTCCGCCAGAGCCTGACCAGCAGCATATCCGCTCTGTGCCGTCCAATCCCCACGGACGAGTCGCGGCGGTTCAATACCATGCGCGCGCAATGTCTCGCGCCAGCCTTCCTCGCGCCGCATGCCCGAAAGCGAGCGCTCGGGACACGAAATAAAGTGCACGGTTTTGTGCCCCCGCCCCAGCAAGTACTCGACCACCTGGCGCGAGCAATCGAACTGGTCGTTATCGACCGTTGAACAGAGCGGGTGCTCCAGCATCGTAACGAGCACCGTCTGCATGCCGGGCAGCGGCTCGAAGGTGCCAAAGTCCGCCGGCATGCGATTCATGATCACGACCATACCGTCTACCGGCAGCGCGCTCATGCGTGACGATGCGCTCTCGAGGGTATAGGGGTGTCCATCTACTTTAGTGAGGGTGATGGCATAGCCATGTTTGTCGGCCGCGGCGGCAAAGCCCTCCATACGGTCGAGGTTGCCGGTACCGGTAATGTTGAACATGGCGACGCCGACGGTCTTAAACCTGCCACGGCGCAGCGATCGACCGGCAAAATTGG
>DBEXMY010000032.1:0-16337 GCA_048168905.1 Collinsella sp.
AAATAGCGGGCGGCGATGGCGCGGACGGCCTCGAGCCCCGGGCCGCCCACGCGCGGGGACGGCGAGGGCTCGGAACTGCCAGGCCCCAGCTCGACCTCGACTCGGCCATCGAGCCCAGCGGTGGCAACGGCCTCGCGGCAGCAGGCCACGACATCGGCCACGCTCGTACCCTCGAGCATGCGGAAGTTGATATTGGCCCACATATCCTGCGGCATTACGTTGGCACCGGTACTGCCGCCTTCGATTTGCGTGGGCGCACAGGTGGTGGTCACAAGCGGGTACAGCTTTTTGCTGGCGAGGCAGTCGCGCACGATGGCATCCTTGCTGGCAGCAATCTCGTCTGCGGTATAAAGCCCCAGCTCGACGAGCTGCGCGGCAAGCAAATCGGTCACACGCGCCGGCCACTCGATATCGCAGATCGCGACAATGGCGCGGCTGAGCACTTCGAGCGACGTGCCACCGTAGGGGTTGGAAGAATGCCCGCCTTCGCTTCTCGTCTTGAGCACGATATCGGCATAGCCCTTCTCGGCAAGATCGGCATGCATAAGCCAACCCTCACCTGCGCTGTACTCGGCAGCCGCAACGATACGATAGTCGCCCTCGTCGATCAGGTACTCAAGCTCTACGCCACGCTCCTCGAGCGCGCGGCCAATGGCACCCGCGCCGTACTGCGTGGTCTCCTCATCCTGGCCAAAGGCCAGCAGCAGGGTTCGTTCGTGTTGCCAGCCGTGCGCCAGCGCATACTCAACGGCCTCCAGGATGCCCGCAACCTGGTCTTTCATATCGATGGCGCCGCGACCCCAAATATAGGTGTCGTCCACGTGCCCGCTAAAGGGATCGTGCGTCCAGTCCGTCTCGGTGCCCGGCACCACGGGAACCACGTCCATGTGGCCCATGAGCATGACCGGCTTGAGGGCGGGGTCGGTTCCGGCAAGCGTCACGAGCAGCGAATGGTCGATGAGCTCGACCTCGCCCGTCGCAAACACGCGCGGCCAGGCCTGCTGCATATAGGCGCGCAGGTCGGCAAACGCCTGCCAGTCCACCGTCTGGGCATCCATGCTCGAAATCGTCGGAAACGACAGCACGCGGCCCAGGCGCTCGCACGCGCCGACCTCGTCGATATCGGCAAAATCATCCTCGTGCGCAAAGAAGCGCCAAACCTCGGCCATGACATCCTTTCGATTGTGATGACGAGGGCCGCCCCACCGGAGCGGCCCTGCCACGTACGCGTTTGCGGTCGGTTATTTGTCCTCGAGATAACGCGAGAGGAACTCGCGGGTGCGCTGGTGCTTAGGGTTGCCGAAGAGCTCGGCCGGTGCCGCATCCTCGAGCACCACGCCCTTGTCCATGAAGACCACGCGGTCGGACACCGTGCGGGCAAAGGCCATCTCGTGCGTGACGACGACCATGGTCATGCCGTCGGCAGCGAGCTTGCGCATGACCTCGAGCACCTCGCCCACGATCTCGGGGTCGAGCGCGGAGGTCGGCTCGTCGAACAGCATGATCTGCGGATTCATGCATAGGGCGCGGGCGATGGCCACGCGCTGCTTTTGGCCGCCGGACAGGCGACCCACGGCGGCGTGCGCGAACTTTTCGAGCCCCACACTCGTCAAATGCTCCATCGCGACCTTCTCGGCCTCGGCCTTGCTCATTTTTTTGAGCGTGACGGGCGCAAGCGTGCAGTTGTCGAGCACATCCATGTTGTTGAACAGGTTAAAGCCCTGGAACACCATGCCGATGTCCTCACGCAGCTTGTTAATGTTGCAGCGCTCGGCCGTAAGGTCCTGGCCGTGGAACCAGATATGGCCCGCGTCCGGAGTCTCGAGCAGGTTGAGACAGCGCAGAAAGGTCGATTTGCCCGAGCCTGAGGCGCCGATAATGGTGACGACCTCGCCGGGGTTAACGGACAGGTCGATGCCCTTGAGCACCTCGAGCGAGCCAAAGCTCTTGCGCAGGCCCTCGACGCGGATGAGCGGCTCATTGGTCTGTGCGGCGGCCGCGGTGCCGGTAGTGGCGGTATCTGCCATGATGATTCTCCTCGTCTTGAGCCTAGTTGGAGCTGGGCAGCGTGACCGGAGCCTCGGCGCCTAGCTTTTTGCCAAAGGCCTCGAGCAGGCGGCTCGCCACGAGCGTCAGGATCAGGTAGACCACGAGCGCCACGCAGTAGACCTCCATCTGGCGGTAGTACACGCCGGCGACGGTGGTGGTGGCGTACATGAGGTCAAACACGCCGATGACCGAGAGCACCGACGAATCCTTGATGTTGATGATGAGCTCGTTGGTGAGCGCCGGAATCGCGTTTTTAATGCCCTGGGGGAACACGACTTTGCGCATAGCTTGCCACTGCGACAGGCCCAGCGAGCGTGCTGCCTCGGCCTGGCCGGGATCGATGGACTCGATGCCGCCGCGCAGGACCTCCATCATGTAGGCGGTGGAGTTGAGCGAGATGGTGACGAGGCCGGCGGTGAAGGTGCTCCAGATCTGGTTGGCCTGGGCGGTCTCGAAGCCCATGCCGCGCAAAACGGTGAAGCCCGCGTAATAGATGAGCAGACCCTGGACCATCATGGGCGTGCCGCGCACGATGGTGGAGTAGACGGTCGCAAAGCCGCGGCCGATACTCTTAAAGGAGCGCACCAGGACGTTATCCACGCGGTCGATCGTCTGAATGCGTAGGAACACGAAGAGCAGCGCCAGGAAGAATGCGATGACGGTGCCGAAGGTGGCAAGCGCGATGGTGATCTCGATACCGCGAATGAAGAAGTCCCCGCTCTTGTAGGTCATGTAGACCAGGCTCGACAAAAAGTCGCTGGGGTTGGAATCCGAGACAATGCTCACCTGCACCAGGTCGATAAACGACATGACGCAGCGGTCGATAAAGAAAACTGCCGCGATGGCGACCACGACGTAGCTGCCCAAGCGTGCTCCACGACGGAAACGCTCGGATGCGAACGGCGACTTTTCGCGATAGTCGCTCCAGTGCATAAGCTTGGTGACCAGCGCCGCCGCCGACACGACGAGCCACGCCCACAGGATCGCCCAAAGGCAATCTTGGAACACGCCCGTGGGGGCCAAGAAGCTCAGCGGCGTGGGGTTGCGCTGGCTAAACGCCAGGCCGAGCGCCGCGATAACGCTCGTGCCCAGGTATACATAACGGTGGTCGGCCCTGATAAAGGAGGCCAGGCGATTAATGGTTTTCATGCTGCCTCCCTATGCCGGCTGACGGTCGAGGCACGCGTCCCACATTTGGTCGCGCTCCTCTTGGCTAATGCCCTTGAGTGTCTTGTCGATGAGCTTAAGCAGCTTGTCCGAGCCCTTGCGGCAGCCGACGTTTGCCGTGACCTCCTGCTTAAAGCCCTCGCCCTCGGCAAATTGAATCGGCACGATACCCGGGTTTTGGGCCATATAGCCCTTCTCGTTCTCGGTGTTATAGGTCACGGCGTCGCAGGTGCCCTGCAGAAGGTTCGAAAACACCGTGGGAACCGAATCGACCGGGTTTTTGTGCACAACGCCCGGGATTTCGTCGATGACGGTATCGAGCATGGTGTCCTTTTGGCCGAGGACCGTAGCGCCGCTAAAGTCGCTGAGCTTGGTCGCATTTTGGTAGGGCGAGCCCTCTTTTACGAACAGGCCAAAGTAGCCAATGAAGTACGGGTCGGAAAAGCCGACGGACTCCTCGCGCTCGGGCGTGGCGCTCATGCCGGCAATGATGAGGTCGATCTGGCCGTTGTTGAGCGAATCGATAAGACCCGAGAAGCTCTGCTTGACGGCAACGGGCTCGCCACCGAGGGCCTTGCAGACGATCTTGGCGATCTGCACGTCGTAACCATCGGCATAGGCGCCCTGCACGTTGTCGATGGGGATGGTGTACTCGCTGGCTTCGGAGACCTGCCAGTTGTACGGGGCGTAGGCCGCCTCCATGCCGATGCGGATCTTGTCCTTGCCGATCACGGAATCGGACAGGTCGTCGCGACCGCCGCCCGTCGTGGGCTGAACTACTTCCAGCGTGGAGGGGCGCTGGCAACCGGCAAGTGCGCCGGCAACAACGGTAGCGCTCGCAGCAAGCGCACTGCCTAAGAAGATACGACGGCTGCACACCGGCTGTGGATGCGCGTCGCGTTGATGGGGAGAATGCATAATCTGCCTTCCCTGTTGAATCGTATGCTGACGACTTAACAGGATATACGCCAGCGACCAGCAGCGCAGCACAAGCTCGAAAAATTAATAGACACACGGTAGCCATTGGGGACGCCGATGTTTTGGCAATGCCGGCGAGCGACGTCCAGAGCGAACAAGTGGCATGAAAAAGGCAAGGCATGACCAGAAGGTCTATGTCTTGCCTTTTGAATGACAACTTGTCGCTCTGGACGACGCGCAGCATCGACCGAGCGGCGGAACCTCTAGAGCAAGGTAACGCTAAAGCTGCGAACATCCGTCTCGCCGGGAGCCAAGGTGATGGTGTTGACCTTGT
Organism: Collinsella sp.; assembly: GCA_048168905.1. GTDB lineage: Bacteria > Actinomycetota > Coriobacteriia > Coriobacteriales > Coriobacteriaceae > Collinsella. The sequence goes on from DBEXMY010000032.1 coordinate 4,469, forward strand.
GCTCAAAGACGTCGTCCTCGGTGTCCATGGTGGTGTGACCGGTCCAGGGCTCGAGCGCCACAAACGGAGCGTCGTTGGCGGCAGACCACACGCCGATGTACTTAAAGCCCTCAAAGTCGATCTTGACGCCGTGGCCCGACTTGCGGCCGCGCAGTGTGAGCGTGGAGCCCGGAGTATCGGTGAACATGATGGCATCGTTATCGAAGCTGCGGTGCGTGATGGGCAGCACGTCCGAGTTATCGGGCGCCTTGTAGCTGCCCTCGAACGTCATAAGACCGTCGGGCGTGATGATGGGAGCCTCGTTGGTCCAAGCCTCGGTAAACGCCAACTCGTAATCCTCGAACGCCTCGTCCTCGGCACCGGGGGCGGGCACGTTAAATGCGGGGTGGCCGCCCACCGAGAACGGCAGGTCCACGTCGCCGGTGTTGGTGACGGCAAAGGTCTGCGTGAGGGTGGCGTCGCCGGTCAAGGCATAGGTCATGTTGAGCTTAAAGTGGAACGGGAACGCCTTGAGCGACTCGGGCGTATCGGTAATCTCGTACGTTACCGAGGAGCCGTCCTCCGAAACCTCGACCAGCTTGTGCTCGACAATGCGCGCGAGTCCGTGGCGCGGCATCTCGCAGGTACCGGCCGCAGACGTTGCCGTGTTGTTGCGCAGCGAGCCCACAATGGGGAACAGGATGGGCGCGTGCTTGCCCCAAAAGGCGGGGTCGCCCTGCCACAGATACTCGTTGCCGTTGAGGGCAAGGCTCGTGAGCTGGGCGCCCATGGAATCGATGGCCGCGGTGAGGCCGCCGCGCTTGATGGTAGTAACGGTAGACATGCTACTTCCTCCAAAAGTAAACAATAGTGTCGAGGGCTATTGTCCCACTCTTGGCGGCGGGACGGGACGGCAGGCGATTATTGAGTAGCCATAGCGGAATGAGCGGCGAGCGCCTACTGGGTATCCACGTAAAGGTCGAACCCGCCCTGCGGTGTAGTGTCGACCGTGTCGGGCGCCTGTGAGTTAAAGTTCACGGGGACCATGCGCTTTGAGGCGCGGAAGCGCGTGCCGTCGGTGGCGACGGGCGGTTCATCGACGGTGAGCTCGTAGTCTCCGGGCTTGAGCTCGATGCCGTCACCAGCGGAATTGACGTATTGATACTCGTCAATTGTCTGCCCTTTGAGCGTGCGCCCCACGATATGGATGAGCATTTGGCTGTCGCCGCGCGCGGTGTCCCACGTCGCGCCGTCCTTGACCTCGACCGACACATGTACCGAGCGCGTGCGGCTGAGCGATTGCTCGACAGACATCTCGACCTTGGCGGCGTCTTTTCGCTGTTGTTCGACATGGCTCCAGACGTTTCCAATTACCGAGCATGCGATAACGCCGGCCATAAAGGCGATAAGGATGGGGCCGAGCGGCGAGCGACGTCCTGCATCTTCCTCGCGAGACAGATTGGGGCGACGTGTGGGTGCGGGCGCCTGGGCACCCTGCGAGGGCACGTCGAGAATGCTGAAGGATGCCGTGCTGTAGGGGTCGATAGTGTGACGCGGCTGCGGGGTCTTTGCCGGCGAGATCGACATGTCGGCTGGCTCGCCGAGCGTGGCCGTAGCGTCGGCCTTGGCCTCGTCTGCCTCGGCCTGGGCCCAAGCTTGTTCGAAGGTCAGGGGCTCGACGGGATCGAGGTCGGCGTCCGAGTCGGCGGCGACGTCGTTGCCGGTCTCGTCCTCGTCGCTCGACACGCCACGCGGCGTAGGCTCGTCCCACCCCTCGTCCGGAGTCTCACCCTCGCTATACCACCATTCAAAGTTATCGATATCCATACGGGGCGCCCCTTAGGCCTCGCAAATAAACACTTGCTAGCCTTATACCCCCAGACGGCACGAGGGCTCGCACGGAACGCGAAAAAGGACTGCTCCTTTGTCGCATCGAAGTTGCGGTGGAATAGTTCCTGTTTGCACGCCCACTCGAGCTATTTAGGGACTATTTCACCGCAAGTTATTTAAGGGCGACGGGGATTTGGATACAGCAGAAGTCCTCTTGGTGAGACTCGTCGTAGCTCGTGGTGTCCAGGTAGCAAAAATCGAAAGCATTGCCGATGGGCTGGAGCGCGTGCCTGTCCATGCAGGCCACGATGGCGCGGATACCCTCGGGCTCGTACGGCATGCCCCAGCGACTCATGCACAGGTACGTGCCCTCGGGCAGCACCTCGACGCCAATCTCCGCCAGCTCGGCAGGATCGCTCGGCAGTATTTCCTCGGCACCACGCGGCAACACGGCAAAGGAACCGGCACCGGCGATGGGGTCGTCGGAATGCAGCGCCTCGCGACGCAGCATGGCGCCCCAACCGCGCATGGGGCGTGTGCCCGTGAGCGCACGCATGCGCAGAATCGCCCGCATGAGCGTGGGGTGCAGCATCGAGCGGCCACGCTCGATATCGCTCGGGAACTCCTCAAAGACCACGTAGCGGCGCTCGAATTGCTTGAGCTCCGGTTTGCCCTCGCGCTCGCGCCAATAGACCGCCTCGCCGTAAAAACTCAGCCGCTCCTGCACGCTCGCGCGCTCGGCTTTGAGCCCGGCAATCTGCTCGTCGAGCGCCTGCACCCGCGAGCGCAGGTGATCGGTCATCTCTCCAATGTCGAACGTCGAGGTCAGGCGATCGATCTCATCGAGTTCCAGTCCCAAGTCGCGCAGCATGCAGATCAGACGCATGAGCGGGATCTGCGTGGGCGAATAGAAACGGTAGCCTTTTTCGTTAACCACGGCGGGTTTAAACAGACCGATCTTGTCGTAGTAGATGAGCGTTTGGCGCGAAACGTTAAACAAGCTCGCCATCTCGCTAATCGCATACATACCCGTCTGCATAGGTCCTCCCGACACACCCTTTGACACGAAAAGCCCGCCGCCCACAGGGGCAGCGGGCTCAAACACTACTCGTATCCTACCCTAAAGATGCCTATGACCAGCGCTTATAGTTGGCGCACGACACGCCGACAGCCTCGAGTGCCTTGGCGGCGATGTGATGCACCGCCTCATCGAGCGTGGCGGGGCCGTTGTAAAACGTGAGCATGGGCGGCATGAGCATGACACCCGGCACGCGCGCCAGGCGTGCCATGTTGTCGACATGGATCGCACTGAAGGGCGTCTCGCGCACCATAAGCACCAGGCGGCGCTGCTCTTTCATCTGCACATCGGCCGCACGCAGCAACAGGTTTTCGCTGTAGCCGCTCGCGATGCCGGCGAGCGTCTTCATGGAGCAGGGAGCCACGATCATGCCGTCGACCGGATAGGTGCCGCTTGCGATGGCAGCGCCAATGTTCTTGTTGTCGTAGACCACATCGGCATAGCACGCAAACTCGTCGAGCGTCATGCCGAGCTCCTGCTCGATGGTGATCTCTCCCCCGCGCGTGACGACAAGCGCCGACTCAGCGCCGGCCTGGCGCAGGCATTTGAGGCATTCAAGGCCCAGTGCCGCACCGCTGGCGCCAGACACGCCAACGACAATGCGACGGGGACGAACAGAAGACTCAGGCATGACAACTCCTTAACTACTTGGTAGGGCTACTTACTAGAAGGCGAGCTCGGCGGCCCACTTGTCCTTGTCGATCTCCATGAACTGCGAGCGGATGAAGTTCTTCTTGAGGTTAAACGGAACCGTGCAGTCGAAGATGGCCTTGCAGGCGATACCGTGCTCGCGGATCGAAGGATCGAACGCGGGGTCGTTGGACGGATCGAGCACGTGGCAGTGGCAACCGGGGATGGTGATGAGGTCCACGTCGGCCTGGAAGCGCGTGGTCATGGCCCACATCACGTCGCTCATATCGAAGATGTCGACATCCTCGTCGACAAGGATGACGTGCTTGAGCTCGGAGAACGCCGAGAAGGCGAGCATGGCGGCGTTGCGCTGACGGCCCTCGTCATTTTTGCTCGACTTCTTGAACTGCATGATGGCAACGAACTTGCCGCCACCGCAGGGAGCGGCGTGGACGTTGAGCAGGCGGCCCGGGATAGCGGTCTCGACCATCTTGTAGATGGAGGACTCGGTGGGGATACCGGCCATGGACACGTGCTCGTGCGAAGGGCCGATGCAGCTCTCCATAATGGGGTTGACGCGCGTGGTGACGGCGGTGATCTTGATCACCGGGCAGACCTTGGCGCCACCGGTGTAGCCGGGGAACTCGGGCATGGCGTAGCCGTGGCCGTTGACATCCTCGTTGATGGTCTCGTCGTGCATGAGGTAGCCCTCGAGCACGTACTCGGCATTGGCAATGCACTTCTGCGGAACGGTGACGCAGTCGGCAAGCTCGACGGCGCGGCCGCGCAGGGCGCCGGCGATCTGCAGCTCGTTGAAGCCGAGCGGCGTGGTGGGAGCCTCGAAGCCGCAGCACATGTACACGGCGGGGTCCAGGCCGATGGAGATGGAGATGGGCATATCCTCGCCGCGCTGGCAGTACTCGTCAAAGAACGCACCCAGGTGACGGCTGCCCGGGGTGATCCACATGGCGAGCTTGTCCTTGTCGACGCAGGAGAAGCGGTGGATGGTTACGTCGGACTGGGTGCCATCGGGGCTCGTGCCATAGGCGAGGCCCATGGTGATGTAGGGGCCGCCGTCAACGGGCGTGTTGGTGGGAGCGGGAACGATCTTGCGCAGGTCAAAGCCCTCGTCGGTCGCCTTGTACACGACCTCCTGGCAGTCGACGTGCTTGCCCTCGGCGATCTGCTCGGGGGCGATCAGGTTCTCGAAGCGCTTGCCGATCTCGAGGCCCAGGTGCTCCTCGTCCAGGTCGAGCAGGGCGGCAACGCGCTTGCGGCTGGCAAGCATACCGATGCAGACCTTGGCGTCGTCAAAGCCCTTGACGTTGTTGAAGACCATCGCCGGACCCTCTTTGGTCGGGCGCATGACGGTGCCGCCAGCACCGACGTGACGGTAGACGCCCGAGACCTCGGCATCGGGATCGACCTGGGTGTCGGTCTCGAGCAGCTGGCCCGGCATCTCACGCAAAAAGTCGAGCGCGGAACGCAGGTCGTGGATCTGGGAAGCATCGGTAGTGGACATGGCGTACTCCTTTCGGGAGAGTGTCCGGCGACGGGGTGCCGCCGGACGGGGTAACGTAATGGGGCCGCGGCGCTCACAAATGGAGCGCTCGACCACTCGAAGTTCAAGCGCTTGGCTGCTTACAGCCGGGGCGCTCGACCGCTTACATCAGGCCAAAGAGGTGGAACCAGGCGGCCTCGACCAGCACGACGACAAAGACGACCGCGGTGAGGGGGATGCCCATGCGCATAGCCTCTTTGGAGGTGTAGCCGCCGGCGTCCTTGCCTTCGCCGATAAGGATCGGCAGGTTATGGAACGGCAGGATGTAGTGGATGTTGATGGACGTGAAGACGATGAGCGCCACGGCGAGTGGGCTCACGCTGGAGCCGGCGGCAAAGCTGATAAATGCCGGCACGCACACGCCGAGCACGGCCATGACCGAGCCCATGAACATGTGGATGATCATGGAAAGCGCGGCGACGAGCAGGGCGAACAGGAAGATGTTCTCAGGCACGGAGCTGGGGAGCACGACGTCGGCGATCCAGGCGTTCATGCCGGTGGCACCGCCCACGGAGCCCACGGCCATGGCGGCCGTCAGGAACATGAGGGACTTGATGTCGACAGCGTTCCAGCTGGCGGGAGTGAGGACTTCGCCGATGATGGGCATGGCGAGAGCAACGCCAATGGCCAGGGTGACCCAGCCGATATAGTCGCCCGAGACGGTGAGCCACAGCGCGATGGCGATGACAAGCCACACGATGGTGCGGATCTCCTTGACGGAGAGCTTGCCGAGCGCGGCCTGCTTGGCCACGATCTGCTCGCGATCGTAGACGAGCTCCTTGCTGGGCTTAAAGAGGAAAAGGCCCAGGAACAGGGTGCACAGCAGCGCAACCAGCATAGGCACGCTCATGTACAGGAACCAGTCGACGAAGGACGGGCTCATGCCGCCGGCCTCGGCACTGTACTGCGCAACGAGCGGGTTAAGCGTGGAGTCGCCCGTCAGGAAGAACATGGAACCCGGGGCGGCAGCGGCAAACACGAGGAAGCCGAGCTTGCCCTTGTCGTCGTCACCGTAGCCGGCGGACTCGGCGATGACCGAGACGACGGCGAGGATGAGGAAGGCGCGGGGGAACGGATGCGGGATCAGCAGCGACAGCACAAAGGTGAGCGCGAAGATCGAGATGATGAGCGACTTGGCGTCGCGCACGAACTTGAGCATGAACGCGTAGGCGATGCGCTCGCCCAGGCCCGACTCCTTGACCGCGCTGGCGATGAGGTAGGCGCCGATGACGAGCCACATGGTGGCCTTGGTCCACGAGCTAAACGTGGAGGCGACCGTCGCCGAGATGCTCGCGGCGCCCGTGTCGTCCACGCACACCTTGAACAGGACGAGCAGCGCGCAGTAGAGCAGGCCCACAAAGCCCGGCTGTGCTACGCCACATGCCCAGAACACCACCGTGGCGAGCGTCAGTGCCAGACAGGTCTGACCGCCGACCGTGAGCTCGACCGTCGAGCTCAGCTCCGCCAAAGGAAGAAACTTCACCAGCAAAAAGACAACGATACCCAGCACAAAGCCAATTTCGCGCTTGGTGATCTTAAACGCCTTCTTTTCCGCTTCCATCTCCCCACCTTTCTTGTTGGGGGCGCTCCGGATTCGCAGCCACGTTGCCGCTTAAAAAGGGGCGCCCGTTATCGGACACCCCTTACGTTGCGCTGTGTTGCGGCAATACAGTCAAGCGGATTTTTTGGATGAGAAGCGATCCCCTGGACAAAAACCGTCACAACATTCGACGCTTTTCCTCGATTTCGAGATTTTCGCCGAATGTTGTGACGGTTTGGGTGTGGCAAAGGGACTGTCTTTTTTACATAGCGAGGGCCGTACGGATGGATGGGTCGCTGAGGGCCTCGCGGAGCCAGGGGGCCAGCTGCTCGGGGTGACCCTGCAGGTAGCCGTCGAGCTCGGACGGGGCCACGCGGCGCACCTCCGAGATCTCCTCTTGGTTGATATGCAGCTCGCCTGGCTCAACATGGGCAAGGTAGACCTCGCACCATTCGCACTCGCAACGACCGTCGCCGTGGTCCTCGCGGTACACCACGTGTCCGAGGTGCCTGAGCTGATCGGGCTCGCGCGTAATGCCGAGCTCTTCGTTGATGCGGCGCGCCGTGGCGGCCGCGACGTCTTCCCCGGGGAGCGGATGGCCGGCGCAGCTATCGGCCAGCACCCCGCCCCACAGGCGCTTGAGCGGACTGCGGCGACAGAGCAGCAGGCGTGAGTCTTCGCCCCGGCCCTCGACCAAAAGCGTCAGAAATGCCTGATGCAGGATGCCCTCGCCGGCATGGGCATCGATGCGGTCGACGGGGCCAAGCGCCTCGCCGGTCGCGGCATCGACTGCCACGACCTCGGCGCCCGCGCCGCCCTCATCCCAGCCGGCGCGCAGGATGCGCGCGGCGGCTTCCTCGAGCGCGGCGATGAGCTCCTTGGTGGTGTCGAGCACGCGCTGCAGGTCGTCCCCGCTCGCCTGTTCAACATGAAAACCTGTGCTTGCAACTACCGGCACGTCAAAGCGCGTGGCCAACGCCGCCGCGATATCGTGCGCCGGGATCTCGTCTCGATGGCACGGAACGGCCAGGATGCTCACCGTCGCCGTACGGCCGGGCTCGGGGCGCGGAATGGCCTGTGCCGTGGCGCCCAGGTGCGCAAACTCCGGCGAGCAGGCGTACACCATCATGCCTCGCGGCGTCACCGTCAGCTGGGCCTCGAGCGCAAACTTGCCCTCGCCCACTGCAACCTTTGTCGTGTGCATACCCATGGGATCTCCTGTCGCCCGCAATGTACCTGAGACCATCTTCACCTGTATTGCGACTATACAGGCAAGCTCTCCATGTGACAAAGGAACTGCCCCTTCGTCACATTCTGCTAGAGTTGCAGGGATTGAATCCCGCTTATTCATGCGACATTGGAGTGACAACCTTGACCGCCGCAACCACGCCTAAAAGTAAGTCAACCGCCGCCGCGCTCTCCTCTGCGCGCACCAAGCTCTGCCTGGCGCTGCTCGTGCTGTTGGGATTCTCGCTCGGCTGCTCCGAGTTCGTGGTCATCGGCATCGAAAGCGACCTGGCGACGGAACTCGGCGTATCACTTGCCACTGCGGGCCAGCTCATCAGCGTGTTCGCGCTGGTCTACGCCATCGCGACGCCGGTGCTTGCGCTCAGCACGGGGCGATTCCGCCGCTACCAGCTGCTCGTGTGCTACAGCATCGTCTTTGTGCTTGGCAATTTGTTTATGGCACTGGCGCCCAACTTCCAGGTGCTCTTTATCTCGCGCATTGTCCTGGGCTCTGTCTCGGGTGCGCTGCTCGCCGTGGGCGTGACGTACATCCCTGAGCTTCTGTCCCCGCAGCAAACTTCGCTTGCCATCTCGGTAGTATATGGTGCGTTTTCCGTGGCGATGGTCTTTGTGACCTCGATCGGTAAGTTTGTGGCCGACACGCTCGACTGGCACGTTGCCATGTACGGCGCGCTGACCTTTGCCGTTTTGATCTGCGGAGCGCTCGTGGCGTTTATGCCGCGCGCTGGGCAAACCGACGAGCCCGCCACCTTTCGCGAGCAGGCGAGTCTGCTGCGCGAGCCGAGTATCATCACCGGCATGCTGATCTTTTTGTTTGGCGTGGGCTCGGTCTATGTGTTCTACGGCTACGTGACGCCTTATCTTGAGCAGGTGCTGGGCATGGGCACGGTCGAAGCCAGTACCACGCTTATGGCCTACGGCGTGTTCTGCCTGATCTCGAACATCCTGGGCGGATGGATCGATGCGCGCTTTGGCATGAAGGCGCTGCTTGTGACGTTTGTGCTGCAGGCGGCGGCATTGTTTGGGCTGTTTGCCGTAGGCGCTGCCATGCCGCTCGCACTTGTCTTTGTCTTTAGCCTGGCGATGCTCATGTACCTGTTCTCGGTGTCGTGCATCACGCACTTTATGGACGTGGCACGCAACCGTCATCCTAAGTCGATGGTACTCGCGAGTTCGGTTGAGCCCATGGCGTTTAATGTCGGCATTTCGTTTGGCACCGCGGTGGGCGGCGCCGTGGTAAGCGGAGCTGGCATTGCCTACGTTGGCGCGGTCGGTGCCGTGTTCTCGCTTGTGGCCTGGGCGCTCACGCTGGTGACGATTAAGTTGGCTCGCTGGGAGCGCAAGCGGGCGAGGGCGCAGGCGTAGATGCGATACTCGAGCTCGATGATGGCGATCGAAAGGAAACCGCATATGCAACGTGTACTGTTTATCTGCCATGGGAATATCTGCCGCTCGACGATGGCTGAGTCCGTGTTTACCGAGCTCGTGCGCCGCGCTGGACGCGAGGCGGAGTTTGTCATTGATTCCGCTGCAACGTCGACCGAGGAGATCGGCAACCCGCCACACCACGGCACCATTGCCAAACTACGCGAGGTCGGGATTCCCGTCGTCGCACATCGCGCGCGTCAGGTGCGTCGCGCGGAGTATGGCGACTGGGACCACATTGTCTATATGGACGACGAGAACGCCTGCGGCCTGCACCGTATCTTTGGCAAGGACCCCGATGGCAAGATCTCGCGCCTGCTCGATTGGACCGATCGCCCCGGCGACGTGGCCGACCCCTGGTACACCGGCAATTTCGATGCCACCTACCGCGATGCGCTCGCCGGTTGCACCGCTATGCTCGAGCAGCTGTAGGTTCGTGGGCGCACGAACCGCGCCCACGGCATAAATCGAGCGTAGATTTTCTCCCACTTTGAGCGTTCAAGTGCGCTCTAAACGGGAGAAAATCCACGCTCGTTATTATTGAGGGAGAAAAACCTCGCTCGATTGATTCGCTCGATTACTCGTCGACAACCTCGGCGAGCCAGACGTTCAGCGTATCGACCTCGGGGCAGCAGAACTTTGCCGTACCAGGCTCGTTGCCAGGCACGGTTCCGCCATAGCGCAGGATATCGATATAGGGAAAGCCCACATGGCAGGCCATGGCGCACATCTTGCCGCGGTCGCGGTCGAAGTCGAAGACGTCACCCGGCTTGTGCCCGTGATGGCAGCGGCATGTGCCCAGCTGGTCCACGCAGCTAATGCGAATACGTGGGCGCCTGCCGCGCGGTGCGCCGAGCGGCTTGTTCTCGCCCGTGACCTCGGTGTCGCTCTCGTCGGCGTTACTCATGGTCAATCACATCCAGGCAGGCCTCGATGGGAAGGCCGGCGGACTTATCCTCCTGGTCGGCATTGCGCTCGATAAGCTCGGCTACCACGCGCATGGCATCGCTCGTCGCACGCTGCAGGCTCCAACCGGCCATAACGCGGCCGACGAGCACCGCCGAGAACGTGTCGCCCGTGCCCGGGAAGTAGACCGGGATCAGGTCGAAGGGAATCGTGAAGTACTCCCCCGCCACATGGTCGTAACCGATGACGACATTCGCACCGTCGACTACGGCGCTCGTAATGACCACCGACTTGGCGCCCAGGACACGCACGGCATCCACAAGAGCGCGGCCCTCATCGGGCGTGATTTGCTCGGCAATGGGCGTATCGGTGAGCAGGCACGCCTCGGTGTAGTTTGGTACCGCATAGTCAGCGCACTCGAGCAGGCTGCGCATGAGACCGATCGTGGACTCGGGCACGCCGGCGTAGAGCTTGCCGTTGTCGCCCATGATGGGGTCGACGAACACCTTGGTGCCCTTTTGCGCACGGCGGTGGCAAAAGTCCGAGATGATGCGCGTCTCTTCCTCGGTCACGATAAAGCCGGTCGAGATGGCGTCGAACTCAAACCCGAGCTCCTCCCAGATAGCGAGACTCTGGCGCACGTACTCAGTGGTGTCATGGATGTAGAACTTGGGATAGTTGAGCGTATCGGACACCAGCGCCGTCGGCAGGTTGTGGATGCGGTAGCCCATATGCGACAGCACCGGCAGCATGGCGGAAAGCGCGACCTTGCCGTAGCCGCACATATCGTTGATCAACAGCAGCTGAGTGTTCTTCATGAGGATCTCCCTTGGTTCGGGCACGGCGCAGCAGCGCCACAGTGCGACTAAGTGTAGCGCAGGGGACGTTGTGAGCGGGCGCTACGGTCGCGAAGAGCGCATTGTTGCGAAAAGGTTTCGGAAAATGATCCCTTTTCCTCCGTCCCCAAGGGATCACATGCACCGAAGCGGACCGTGGCGGAATCACAGGTTGAGGACGGACAGCGAAAGCGTTCCTAAGCGAGCAAGGTGACGTGAAAGAGGAGGGCATAGGCCTTGTGGCCATGCCCGACGATTGAACGTCAGATTGCCGCTTAGGAACGCTTGCAGCGTCGAGCGGTTACGGCGTTTGGCAAAACGCCGTAACTTAATAAGTTTGGTACCTTGACATTCATTTCTCACGCTCCTAAATTAGTTAGGCACAAAACAATTACTCTACCTAACTAAAGAAAGGAGCGAAGCTTAGATATGTGTGTTGAACCACTCGTCCTTCCGCATGAGCCCGGCGGTGACCCGTCGCAACCGGTAGACATACCCGAAGCGGTCAGCGCCGAAGACAAACTCGCCAAGCGCATCCTGAGCGGCCTGGGCTTTTGCGGCCATTACATGCATTTTCACGGCGGCGGCATATCTGGCAAGGCGCCTATTGTCTGCCTACTCGCCAAGCAGCCGACCGGCGAGCTGTCCCAACAGGAGCTCGGCATGCACTTCGACCTCAAGCCAGGGTCCCTTTCCGAGATTCTGTCCAAGCTCGAACTGGGCGGTCTTATCGAGCGCAGTCGCAATCCCAAAGACCGTCGGCAGCTCACCATCCGCCTGACCGATGCGTGATGGGAAAAGGCCCGCGTTGAGCAGGCAGCCCGCATTCGCTTTAG
>DBEXMY010000033.1:0-4524 GCA_048168905.1 Collinsella sp.
GAGAACGCCCCTCAGTTACATAGAGCGTCAGAGCTCGCGCCGCGCTTCCCACCAGCGGTGACAGGCGTTCCTTTGAGCCCTTACCGCGAACGAGCACAAAGCCATCGTCGATATGGATATCGCCCACATCGAGCCCCACCAACTCGCTCACACGTAAACCGCATCCGTAGAGCACTTCCAAGATGGCATGGTCGCGCAAGCCCATCTCGCCCTCGGGGAAGTCTTGATCGAGCAGCGCCGAGACATCCTCCACCGATAGATACTCCGGCAAACGCTCAGCCTTTTTAGGCAGGCGCAACGCCGCCGTTGGATTTTGGGCCACAGCCCCATCGCGCACCAAAAAGGCATGCAGGCCCTTCACGGCCGCAAGCGCACGCTCCACCGAGGCATCGGAATAGCCCCCATCGCGACGGTCGGCGACAAAGCCCTCCACGACCCGACGGGTCACCTCTTCAAAAGACACAATACCCGCCCGCTCCAGATAGGCGCAGTACGTCGTCAGGTCACGACGATAGGCCGCAATCGTGTTGCGCGCCAAACCCCGCTCGACCGCGAGGTAATCGAGATACTCCCCCGCCGCCACGGCGAGCGACGAGGGAGTAGCTTCGGTATGTTCCTTATTCGCCGGCACCCTTAGTCCGTAGCGAGGTTCATGGGCGTCACCTGCAGACGGTCGACACCCTCGTGCTGGCCGATCGAGGCGCGCACGAACTCGCGGAACAGCGGCTGCGGGTTGGTCGGGCGGCTCTTGAACTCGGGATGAGCCTGAGTTGCCACATACCACGGATGCACGTCGCGCGGCAGCTCGACCATCTCGACCAGGCGCTCGTCGGGCGACAGACCCGAGATAACCAAACCGGCGTCCTCGAGCTGGTCGCGGAAGGCGTTGTTAAACTCAAAGCGATGACGGTGACGCTCGTAGACGAGCTCCTCGCCATATGCCTCGCGAGCGAGGGTATCGGCGGCGAGCTTGCACGGATAGGCGCCCAGGCGCATGGTGCCGCCCTTCTCGGTCACGTCCTCCTGCGAGCTCATCAGATCGATGACGCTAAACGGGCCGTCCGGATCGAACTCGGAGGAGCTGGCGCCGGCAAGGCCGACGACGTTGCGGGCGAACTCGCACACGGCCACCTGCATGCCCAGGCAAATGCCCAGATACGGAATCTTGTGCTCACGGGCAAACTCGGCCGCGAGGATCTTGCCCTCCAGGGCGCGCTTGCCAAAGCCGCCGGGGACCAGGATGCCCGAGGCGTCGCCCAGAACCTCGGAGACATTCTGCTCGTCAAGGCTCTCGCCGTCGACCAGCTGGACGTCCACATGGCGATCGTAGAAGACGCCCGCATGGTGAAGGGCCTCGATAACCGACAGGTACGCATCGGGCAGCTGCGTGTACTTGCCCACGACGGCGATCTTCACCTTGTCGGCGTGATGGTTGGCGTGATTCTGTTTGCGCAGGAACTCGTTCCACTCGCTCATGTCGCGCTCACGCGGGTCCAGACCCAGGCGCTCGCAAATGCGCAGGTCAAAGTCCTGCTCGGCAAGCAGCTGCGGAACATCGTAAATGCTCGCGCAGTCCTCGTTGGTAAAGACGCAATCGGTGTCGACGTCGCAGAAGCTTGCGATCTTTCCGCGGATAGCGTCATCGATATGGTGGTCGGAGCGCAGCACGATAATATCGGGCTGGATACCAAAGCTGCGGAGCTCCTTGACGGAATGCTGCGTGGGCTTGGTCTTGACCTCGTGGGCGGCGGCGATATAGGGAACGAGCGACACGTGGATGTAGCAGACGTTCTCGGGGCCGGCCTCCTTGCGGTACTGACGGATGGCCTCGACAAACGGTTGGGACTCGATGTCGCCGATCGTGCCGCCCAGCTCGGTGATGACCACATCGGAGCCGGTCTGCTCCTCGATGCGGCGGAACTTGTCCTTAATGGCATTGGTGACGTGAGGAATCACCTGCACGGTACAGCCCAAAAAGTCGCCGCGACGCTCGCGGGCGATTAGGCTTTTGTAGATGGCACCGGTCGTAAAGTTGGAATCGCGGGTCAGGTTCTCATCAATAAAGCGCTCGTAATGACCCAGATCCAGGTCGGACTCGTAACCATCCTCGGTAACGAAGACCTCACCATGCTGGAATGGGCTCATGGTACCGGGGTCGACGTTCAAATACGGGTCGGCCTTCTGCATCGTTACTTTGTAGCCACGCGACTTGAGCAGACGGCCCAGCGAGGCCGCGGTGATACCCTTGCCCAGGGACGAAACCACGCCACCGGTTACGAACACATGCTTGGTCATATTGAGTTACCTGCGCTTCCCGTAGAAGTTGTTTATCCACATCTTACGGGTCTTCATTGTAATACTCGCGCCGCGGACCGTTCGCAATTTTTCTCGCGTGCGATTGCATTTCTCAATCTTGAAACAAAACGCCGCCCGGTTTCCCAGGTGGCGTCGCTATGACAAGGGTTACATGCTGCTATCGATCAGCAACCTCGTCCTCAAGCATTTCTTGAACGAGCATGCCAGTACGGACGCCCTCAAGATACCACTCGCCACGTTCGGTGAGGCAAATGCCATTTGCAAGCTGACCGCCGTCGTCGCTATAACGCGAGACGACATCAATCATGCCTTCGGAATCCAAGCGATCGATTGCGGCGCGGGCACGATACGGCGAAACCCCCACGCGCTCGGCAAGCGTTTTGCGCGAGAAACCATACGGCCCGCCATTGTCTTCGGTTTGCTGGTCGATCTCCATCAACACCAGCACTTCGACACGCTTCATATCGTTGACACTCGCACGACCCTTGCCCGCCATAGCAGCCTCCTCAAACCGAGCACGAGCATCTAACGCGCCGTGCGCGACCGACACACCTCACGATGGCAGGTAATATCCATCATGCGGCATCCCGCTAAGGATGAAACAGTTACGGTTATTGTATACCGCTCAAATTGTCTCTAGGCAGGTAAACGGCTATTTTTCGCCGAAATAGGCGCTTTATTGATCAAAAAGCCGTACCGGGCGCTAACCCGATACGGCCAAAATGCAATGCAATTACCGCGGTGCTTCAAACTTAGCGATGGAAGAAACCGCGGCGCTCAAACTTGGGCTCGCAGCACACGTTGATACCCAGTTTGCGCAGTACCGTCTCGTCCGTCGGCGAGATAATCACGCTAAAGAAGGCATCGCAACCGCGCAGCTGCTCCAGGCCCGAAAGGACGCGAGCGGCCGTCTCACTCGTGGCCGAGGTGATCGACAGCGCCATAAGCGTCTCGTCGGTGTGGAGGCGCGGGTTTTTGCTGCCCAGGAAATGCGTCTTGAGCTTGCTGATGGGCTCGATCGCTTCATCGCTAATGACCTCGAGCTCAAGGTCGACGCCCGAGACATGCTTGAGGGCGTTCATAATGAGCGAACTTGCGGCGCCCAGGCGCGTGGAGGTCTTACCGGTCACCACGGAGCCATCGGGCATGACCATGGCACCCACGGGACCACCCGTCAGCTGCTCCCTGGTGAGGGCCGCCGAGCGCGCCGGTGAGTAGTTCTTATCGATGCCGGCTTTCTTCATAATAATCTTGAGACGGTCGACTTGCTCATCGCCCACGCCGGTACGGCGCACATTTTCGACCGCGGTAAAGTAGCGGCGGACGATCTCCATCTTGGAAGCGTCGCGGCAGGCATCGTCATCGGTGATGGCAAAGCCGACCATATTGACGCCCATGTCCGTAGGGCTCTGGTAGGGGCTCTTGCCCAGGATCTTTTCCATCAGGGCACGGACTACCGGGAAGGCCTCGACGTCGCGGTTGTAGTTGACCGTGGTCTTGTTGTAGGCCTCAAGGTGGAACGAATCGATGATATTGGCGTCGTCGAGGTCAGCCGTGGCGGCCTCGTAGGCAATATTGACCGGATGCGTCAGAGGAAGATTCCAGACCGGGAAGGTCTCGAACTTGGCATAGCCGGCGGCGGTACCGTGCTTATGCTCGTGATACAGCTGCGAGAGGCAAGTGGCGAGCTTGCCCGAGCCGGGGCCGGGTGCCGTCACGACAACGAGCGGACGCGTGGTCTCGACAAACTCGTTCTTGCCGTAACCATCGTCGGACACGATCAGATCGACATCGTGCGGATACCCCTCGATGGGATAGTGCAGCTTGGCGGGAATACCGAGCGCGTTCAGGCGGTTGCGGAACACATCGGCAGCGGGCTGGCCGGCGTACTGGGTGATGACCACAGCCGCGACAGCAAAGCCGTTGCCGCGAAACAGGTCAACCAGGCGCAGCACATCCTCGTCATAGGTAATGCCGAGGTCACCACGAGCCTTGTTTTTCTCGATGTGGTTCGCGTTGATCGCGATGATAACCTCGACATCGTCGGCGATGCTCTTGAGCATGCGGAACTTGCTGTCCGGTTCAAAACCCGGCAGCACGCGGCTCGCATGATAGTCATCGAACAGCTTACCGCCAAACTCCAAATAGAGCTTGCCACCAAACTGCGAGATGCGCTCCTTAATGTGAGCAGCCTGCAGCTCGATATAC
>DBEXMY010000034.1:0-2733 GCA_048168905.1 Collinsella sp.
GGATTTTGCACAAGGGTTCTATCTGCGGTTTTAGTTATGCGGGTTGTGCTTGGCTATTGCAAAAAAGTCTACTCACTTAGGTTTGAGGGTTGTTTGCTGGCGCCTATTCGCGCTTATTTGCTGACGCCGCGACCATCAGAAGCCCCTAGGACTCTTGCGGCAGGCGCTTCTTGCCCTTGCGGGCACGGTTTCTGAAGTTCTCGACGGCCTCTTCCATGCCGAGAGGCACGTAGGTGAGCTCATCGAGGTTTTCGGGCAGGTAGCAGGCAAGGCTTTGCTTCTGCGCGCGGCCCGCCGCGAGCTGCTCTTCGATGGGTTCCGCGCCGGGCGTAGCGCAAATGCCATAGACGGCGGCGCCCATCTCGCGCGTGCGGCATTCATATTCGGTCTCGGGATGCTCGGGATGGTCGCGGCGGACGTCGTCACTTACCCAAAGCGTATCGTAGCCGGCTGCGGCAAACTGTCCCAGGGCGTAATCGCGCAACGGTTTGCTGTCGGTTCGCAGCGTTACGGTGGCGCCGGCTGCAAAGAGCGGGCGATAGAGCATCAGATGGTCGACATGGACGAGGCGCTTTTTGGCGTACTTGGCCTTGGGCTGCGGCGTGGGAAAGTTGATGGTGATGGCATCGAGCTCGCCTGTGGCAAATAGCTGCGGCAGCGATGCGGCGCCTCGAGGCAGAACGAGTGCGTTGGTCAGTTCATGCTCGCAGATTTTCTGTGCGGCATAGGCGATGCAGATGGGCTCTTGGTCCATACCGATAAAGAGGGTGTCGGGCTCGCGGCGAGCGCGCTCAACCAGATAGGTGCCTTTGCCGCAGCCCAGATCCAGATGAAGGCGGGTGAACGAGACGCTGCCAACTGGCGCGCAAGCCGCGCGCCAATCTCCGGCATAGGCCTCGGGGTTCGTCTCAATCGCATCGGCGTAGCGCTCCAGGCGCTCCTCGAGCACAAAGTTCTTAGGCGTGCGAACGTGGACGGCTCCCATGAGGCTCCTTGGTCATAAATATGGAACGCATAGCTGCGCGTTCCGTCAATGGGTTGAAAAGGGGTGGGCATTATTTGCCCGAAAGATGCGGTACGGCTCGACGGCGAGTCGTCGGTGCCTACAGGCGCTTGAGGATCACATAACGGTTGAGCTCGCCGCTGCGACCGTCGGCATGGAAGCGCTCAAGCTCGCGCACGGGGACCTCGCCGCTCTTGTAGAACGTACGGACGCCGCGCACCAGGTCGGTGATCTGCTGATCGTCAAAGTGATGGCAGTAGCGGTAGGCGTGGCGGTCGTTTTGCCAGCCAATGAGGTGGTCGCCGGCTTCAAACTGCGCGGAATCGTAACCCTCAAACGGCGGGGTGAGCTCGGCGCGGGCTTCGGCTCGAACGGCCTTGCGCGCCATGCGCTCGTCGTTCATAAACTCCCAAAAGCTGATGGCGATGATGCCGCCCGGGCGCGTTTGCCGCACCAGGGCGTCGAGCACGCGTACGCGGTACTCGCACGACGGCACGTGGTGCATAAAGCCAAAGCAGACCGAGATATCGGCGAGCGGGGCGTCGAAAAGCACGTCGGGCGTCTCGGCGGGGTTGAGCTTCATAAGGGCGTCGAGCACGTCGAGTTCCTGGAAGTGCAGGTTGGGAATGCGCAGCGCGTGGCCATGTGCATCGATGGCCAGGTCTTGGCACGAGTCGACACCATAGAACTCAAACGGGCAGCTGGCATCTGCCGAGGGGTTTGCGCCATCGACGCCCTTGGCGGCAAGTGCGCCGCCGGCGGCAAAGTTCTCGAATCGCATATTGCCACAGGCAAGATCGAAGACGCGGACGGGATGCTCGATCGTGGCGACGTCGAGCTGTTCGAGCGCGATATCCATGGTGCGTACCCAGCCTGGCCACGGGGCCTGGCGCGTATCGGAAAAGGAAGCGGAGTGCTCGCGATAGAACGTGTTGTTGAGCTGGATGAGCGATGAGGCGAAATCGCGGTTCACGGCGCGGAACTCCCTCCGTTGGCGGTGCGGAATAAACAGTACGACCATACTACCGTTAACGCCGCAACGGGGACAACCAAGCTACGGGTCATTGCTTTGTTTGGACACATTTCCGCAGCTCATATGCGCCCGCAACCGCCGGTTGTCAAAAATCTCACTAGAATAGGTGGCATGCTTTTGGCGGTGGCGGATAGACTTTTAACTGTGCAAGGCGCCTTAAGAACAAAAGCGGTCCGGCGGTACGGCTGGCATCACATAGGAGGAACCATGAATGTAGAAACTGCGCAGCGGCTCGCCGACCTTCGCCGCAGCAAAGGCTTTAGTCAAGAAGGACTGGCACGAAAGCTGGGACTGTCGCGCCAGGCGGTCAGTAAATGGGAGCGCGCGGAGAGCTCGCCCGATACCGAGAACCTGATCTCGCTCGCCAAACTCTATGGTGTGAGCCTGGACGAGCTGCTCAATCCGAGCGACGAGATCGAGGACGATATCGAGTTTGAGAACGAGGACCGCGCTCGTCAGCGCGAGGCCGAGGCGGCAGAGCGCGCACGCACCCATGAGGCGGCGGCACGAGCTACCGAGGCGGCAACACAGGCGAGTGACGCCGCCGCCAAGGCGGCGCAGGCGGCAAGCTGGAGTGCGCAGGCTGCCAATGCGGCGACGGCTCAGGTGACGGGTACCGGTGCGGCTGGTCCGACTCCGGTGAAGGGTCCGTTCCAGTCATTCCCGTATTGGGCCGTGTGCTGGCTGCTGTTCTTTT
>DBEXMY010000035.1:0-7903 GCA_048168905.1 Collinsella sp.
CGCGGGTGTGTTCAAAGATAGAGCCCATGCCGGGATCGGCGTTTTCGGGCGCGGTGTCGGTGGGGTTGAGGAGCGCCTGCTCATCGGCCCGGGGGATATCGACTTCGCCCTCGGGGGCCGAAGAAGTGCGACGGTCTTTGGGAGCGGCCTTGCCCCGTGCCCGCTCACGACGTTGACGGCGTTCCTCCTGTGTAAGCTGTCCGCTGTGGCGAACGTCTTGGGCGCCAGCCGGCAGCGCCGCGGGCGCCGCCGGCTCAATACGCTCGCAAGCAAGCATCTCGGCTTCTTGTGGACCCGTGCTCTCGAATCCCCGCTGCTGTGCCTGGGGACCCGAGTTGTAGAAGTGCTCCATGGAGATGCGCCACACGCGGCGCGGTTCCTCAAAGCGGGGGATGATGCAATCGCGTCCTGTTCCCTGTGAGAGAAAGGCGCCCGTGCGCTCGGGGTCGCCGATGGTGGCAGAAAGGCCGATGCGGCGGGGCTGCACGCCCGCCATGCGCGAGAGGCGCTCGATAAGGCAGAGCGTCTGACCGCCGCGGTCGCCGCGCATGAGCGAATGAACCTCGTCGATAACCACATAGCGCAGGTCGCAGAACATACGAGGGATTGCCATGTGCTTATGGATCAGGAGCGCCTCGAGCGACTCGGGCGTAATCTGCAAGATACCGCTCGGTTTTTTGATGAGCTTAGCCTTGTGCGACTGCGAAACATCGCCATGCCAGTGCCAGACGGGGATATCGGCCTCTTCGCACAGGTCGTTGAGGCGGACGAACTGATCATTGATGAGTGCCTTGAGGGGGCCGATGTAGAGGGCGCCAACGCTCGCGGGCGGGTTCTCCCAAAACTCGGTCAGGATGGGAAAGAAGGCTGCCTCGGTTTTGCCGGAAGCCGTGGATGCCGTCAGGAGCACATTGTCCTGAGTGTTAAAGATGGCATCAGCTGCTGCAACCTGGATGGAGCGTAGACTCTCCCAATCGTGGGAGTAGATGAAGTCTTGGATAAACGGGGCGTAGCGGTCAAAGGCGTTCACGGGGCCTCCTTTCAAAAACGAATCTCTCAACGCGGTGGGCAGTGGCTTGCTGCATTACTGCCTCGACGTTTGCCCAGATAAAGCCTGCCAAAATAAACCTGTCCCTTTTTGGCAGGTTAGATGGTGAATTCGGCGAAATTGCGGTCGCCGCTTGCGGTGCCGGTGTCGCCTGTTGCTGTTGCCGGCGCCAGCGCGTCGCCGCCGACGCTTTGCAGTAGCTCGGCCACGTTGGCGTCGGGGTTTTGGCATAGGATGTCGAGCAGCTCGATAAAGTCACGAATGACCTCACGCGGCGTCAGATGCGTGTCGGCTCCCACGCGGCCAAACTCAATCTTGAGGAAGTCCACCAAGTCGTTCTCGGTAAGCGTGGGCGTCCAGCCAAAGTAGCCGGCATGGATCTGCATGAGTTTTTCGATGAGCACCAGCAGCTCCTCGTAGGTGAGTGGCTGCAGACGGATGATGGGCGCGAGCATGTCCTTAAGGTCCTCGCGCGCAAAGCGGCCCTGAGCGAGTCGGCTGCGCAGGGCCTCGTAGGAGAACACACCGCGGCGCCGGTCTTCGATGGAGGTTGGCGTGCCGCCCATGATCATGCCCAGGTACTGCGCCTTGCCCTGGAGCGTGTCGTTGTACATGGTTAGGATCTTCTCGTAGTTGTATTGGCGCGTGATGGCGTTGGGAATCTTATACAGATTCACGAGCTCGTCGATGAGCACCAGCATGCCCTTGTAGCCGCCGCAGACCAAAAAGCGCGCAATGAGCTTAACGTAGTCGTACCAGTCGTCATCGCTGATGATGGTCGAGGAGCCCAGCTCGGCGCGTGCCTCACTCTTGGTGCGGTACTCGCCGCGAATCCATTTGGTCACGCGGCTCATAGCTTCTTCGTCGCCCTCGGATACGGCCGCGCGGTAGCGGCGGAGCATACGGGCGAAGTCGAAGCCGTGGACCATTTCCTCGAGCGGGGCCAGTTGGGCATTGACGGCAGACTCATCGGCATCGGCACACGAGGCGACCCAGCGATCGAGGATTAGGTTGAGCGCACCGCCCTCGGGGCGCGTTTTAGTCGATATGTTGCGGATGAGCTCGCGGTAGGTGGCAAGGCCCTGCCCCTGGCCGCCCTGTAGGCGGCGCTCGGGTGACAGGTCGGCATCGGCGACGACGAATCCCTCGCCCATGGCGTGCGTGCGGATGGTCTGGAGCAAAAAGCTCTTGCCGGCTCCGTAGCGACCGACCAGAAAGCGGAAGCTCGCGCCGCCGTCGGCGATGAGACTCAGGTCGGTGAGCAGGGCGCGGATTTCGACCTCGCGCCCTACGGTGATGTAGGGAAGGCCGATGCGCGGGACCACGCCGCCCTTGAGCGAGTTGAGAATGACGGCGGCGACGCGCTTGGGCACGCGGGGTGCTGCGGATGCGGTATCACTCATAGTCTAGGTATCCTCTCACGTCTGCTTCGTAGTCCTCGATAATTTGCGGTCCTGCCGCGCCAAATTCAATTACGGTGTCACCCACCAGGTCAAAGAGCGCCTCGTTGATGCTATCGACGAGCATGTCCTCGCTCTGGCCCGAGTGCGCCACTGCCGATGTCGCTTGCGCTGCGTTCTGCTCGAGCAGTGCGCGCAGATACGCGGTTGCGGCGGGTGCGAGTTCGCTCGCGGCGTCAGTGGGCGCAGCCGCTGCGCGCGGGGGCGTCGGCGCAAGAAGCGGCGCCACGACACCAAACTGTTCGGTGGAAATGGTTGGCTCGTCGGCCTCGTCCTGCTCTGCGGCCGCCGTGACCGGCTCGACAAACGCGTCTGCTGCGGGCTCGGCTTTCGGCTGCTCGGAGTCCACCGTATCGACCTCTGCGAGCACATCGTCCTCGCGCTCCTCATCGATCAAAAGCGCCTCACGCGTTTGTGCGGCGGCGCTCCGAATGTGTCCCAGCTGACTCAAATCGATATCGATCTTGACGGGCTGGTGCGCGGCATCCCACGAAAGCCATGCCACGATCTCGTCATCGATGATCTTGGTCAGATATTTGGGGACCTTCTCCTCCTTTAGGGGGTGGGCGGGGTCCAGCGCCAGGCGTAGGCGTTGGTCGCAGGCGCGCATCATTTCGCCGAGTTTGCTGCTCTTTTGCCTGCTGCCGTGGATGCGCATGCATTCCCAAAAGCCGTTTTGGCAACGGTAGATATGGATAGGATCCAGGCGGTATTCGCAGTCCTCGTGGCGCTCGGGCGCAAAGAATACGGCCGAGGCAAACATGGTGTAGGGCATGGCCGTCTCCTCCCCAAACAAGCTCGCTACGATGCCGGTCTTTCGGTGCGTGTCATAGTAGCGCGCCATACGGACATACACGGCGGATGCCACGTGGCGCAGGTCGCGAGGGTGGGAACGGTCGAGCCGTGAGTTATTCAGGTTGTACGTGGAGAGGGCGTTTATAGCGGTCATGAGTCGCTCCTCGCCTGCCTCGTCGGGCGGAAGGGGGAGCGTGGGCTCGGAGGTTTTGCGACGCTTAGGGGTCTGGCCGGACGGTGCCGGTGCTGGTACAAGGTCTCGAGCCGCGCGCCGCAGCTCGATAAGGGCGTTATCGAACATGACGGTTTTAGAGTCGCGAAGCAGCTTGGGGTCGAGCCCGTGGAAAACGGCGTAATCCTGCAGCCACACGCGTGCAAACCGGTCGATGCCGGGCTCGAAGGCACGGTAGGCATCCCAAAAGGCCTTGATCTTGCTAAAGCCATCGAGCGGGTCATCAACGCCGATGCCGCAGATCAGCTCATAGAGATACAGGAAGGCAAAGGACGTAGACGTTTCCTCGACGGTTCCGCGGCGCACTTGGGCACGCCAGGTAAAGTAGCCGCGCAGCTGCCGGTCGCTCATGGCGTTGTAGGTGGGAAAGTACGACTTAAAGGTGCCGTTGTAGGGACAGTCGTCCTCAAAGTCGGCCATCAGCAGGCCCTGGCGGTAAAAAAGCTCGGCTTCCGAAAGCCAGCGGCCCGCACCGCCCTTGGGGTCATCCTGCCAGCGCGATATCTCGCGCATTTTGCGGTACTGGTCGGGGAGGAAATTCTGCATCTGTCGGCCGGTTTTGAGAATCGGCTCGTCTGCGTAGATTTCGTTTGAGAAACGGGCGGACTGATGGGTCCGAGCCTCGGCCATAATGCGCTCGATGAGCATTTTGATGTCCTGGTCGGCCACCGCTTCTCCTCTCCTAACGCAGCTTCGGTGACCTCATATCATAGCACAGCATCAAACAGGTGTTCGAGATACTGCTGCGTAGATAGATTTAGAACAGGAGGGCGTAGATGACGGCGATGACGACGGAGGGAAGCATATTGGCCGTACGGAAGGTCTGAGGACGGATGAGGTTGACGCCGACGCAGAAGATGAGCATGGAGCCTACGAGCGAAAGGCTGTTGAGGGCCGCTGTGGTCATGATGGGGGAGAGCGCGCCGGCAAACAACGTGATCGTCCCCTGGAACACGGCGACGGGCAGGGCCGAGAAGATGCAGCCGCGGCCAAGCGAGGCCGTCATGGTGCAGACGATGATGCAGTCCAGTGCGCCCTTGAGGGCAAGCGTTGACCAGTCGCCGAGCAGGCCGTCCTGGATCGATCCCACAATGGCCATGGCGCCAATGCACACGGTGAGTGAAGTCGAGACAAAAGCGTTGGTGAACTCGTTATCGCCCTTACTGCCAGTCTTGCGCTTGAGCCATTCGCCAAGGTTCTCGATGGCGGCTTCCAAGTTGACGGCCTCGCCGATGAGCGAACCGACCGCAAATGAGACGATGAGCATGGTGGTACCGGTGGTCGCCAGCGCCTTCCCATCGATAAGGAGCATCTTTTGCATGGTGCCGCCAAGGCCGATAAACAGGACGCACAGCCCCGATGCTTTCATGAGCGTGTCTTGGATGCGCGGTGTAATGAAGCGGCCGCCCGCTAATCCCAAAAGACCGCCCGCAATCAAAAGCACAACGTTGATGATTGTTCCCAAGCCCGGCATGAGCCCTCCCGTATTGATGCCAACGTGGCAATCGTAGCAGAGTGGAATGCGAGGTACATCGCGACTCATCTAATACGTTATATAAGTGGCATTAGCAACGACGCGCAGCATTTAAGCCTCAGGTGGTTGTCGGGACATAGGGATAGTATTCAAAGCGCAGTGTCATAAGCCGCTGTGGGGATTCAATAGCCGCGGCAATGATATTGGCATCGCGGGCACGATCAAACCCTTCGAGTTCGATCTGATACGAGACGTCTTGCATAATGTCCAGACGTCGCCAGGCTAGGAGTGTGTCACCATCGAATTCTAAGGTCTTGCCTCCGTCTGGAGCAACGGCGTATAAACGCAGCTTGGCGGTGGTTGCAGGGTCGACAACCGTGACCTTTTTAATTTCGTTTCGAGTATTCTTGGCGCCCAACAAGGTGAGCAGTGTTGGGGCCACGACCTCGCCCGATGGCAAAAAGACGACTTCGATGGATTCAGGAAATGCGATGATGGCTGACTTGCGGACGGGCTGATTGGCGGCGGCAACTTCGATGTTCGCAGCGTCGACGACCTCTGTGTGGTCGAGCGCGGCAAGCACGCAGCAGTTGCCTTCATCGATCTCTTGAGGATCAGCAAGCCCCAGACTGTCCGCGAACTCGGGATCGTTTGGATCGGCAGCGGGCTCATTCGGCGCTTCGAAAGAAGCTGGGACGCTGTTTGTCGGCGACGGCGTGTCGCCCGCACCTGCTTCTTTGTCCGCGCTCTCTTCTTGTATGGTTGCGTTGATGGGTTCGTCGTTTGGGGGGAGCGTCTTGGCGTCAAACGCGGAGGGGAGAATTCCGATGGCTCCGGATCCGTTCCACTCCATTTCGAGAAGCGCCGGGTTGGCAAGAATGCGTTGCCTGCTTTGCGCGCGGGCATCGATTTCAATAGGGCCTGCCTCTATCCCTCGTGTAAGGCTGAGTGATCCGGCTGGCTTCTCGAAATGAGCGTCTGTGTCTTTGGTACTGACGGCGTAGAACAGCAGGGACGCTTCTCCCGCCGCGATGGCATCGGTACCGGCTTTGGTCAGCCGCAACGATGCCGTGAATGAGAGGGTGGGCTGCGTGTCGTCTGCATTCGCGGCGGCGCAGCCCAGACATATACCGCCTCCTTTCTCAAAAAACGTACCGTCGAAGGCGACCTTCGCTCCGTTCGCCGAGTCATCGACCGAAGCGATGTCGATGCGCAGCTCTAAATTGCATGGATCGCCATCTGCATCGAGCACAACCGAGCGCCACGTGCAGACGGCGCACCCCGCCTGGGAGCCGTTTGCCTTGTTCGAACGATTGATATCCACGACTATCGAGCCGTCCGTATTACGACGAAGGCATCCCGAGGTTGAGATTGCGGCCTGTGCGATCGAAAAACGCTTGCACGCAATGGCGCTCGACGGATTTGGTGCGGAGCTTAGGGCCGCTGGTAAGGAGTCTGCCATGACAGGAGTCGCCCAAGCGGCGACAGGCGTTCCGGTTGCGAGCGCGCCGCAGAGTGCGACGACGGGCAAAAGGTTCTTCGATGCCATGGGGTCTCCTTAGCTAATTTAGTGCGGCCTGTTCATGTTTTGTTTCTGGCTGTGTTTGATGTGCAGACCGAGGCCGGCGGTTCCCGCGCCTGCTGCTGTGGCGCCTGCTGCCAAGAGCCATCGTTTGTCGCCTGTCTGCGCCAACGGTTCCTCGCGGTCGCTGCGGTCGAGCTCCGAGAGGTCGACCGTCACTTGCGTGGCGGCCTGCGCCTGTTCTTGCTGGGCAAAGGCCATGGCTGGCCCAAACGCTAGGATGCTGACGGCGGCGGCCAGGGCGACGGCCTTATGCCGTGTGCGCACCGGGCTCGACCGTCCAGGTGATCGTTGCAACCTGATCGCCTTCGCCGGGTACGCGGACGATGTCGCGCGTGACGCGGGCGACGTTTCCGCTTGTCTTGAGCTTAATTTTGTCCGTGCCGCCGGCAATGCCCTGGTAGCCCATGTCGAAGGCTGCGTTCTTGGAAAGATCGAGGCCCGTCTCCTGCATTGCGGCGCTGGCGTTCTGGAGTGCGCCGTCGGGGCCGACCTTAAAGTCGATGGAGTTCTGTGCGGTTCCGGCTTTGGCGTCGGCAGCAATGGTCCAGGTGTTCATGGCGTCGATCTTCATGTTGGTGACATGGATGCCGTAGGCCGAATGATTGTCGATGGTGGTCGCGTCTTCTGAGGGGCCCTGAAGCGTGCCGTCGGCCTTGGCGACGAAGGGAATAACCGTCGGAACTTTGAACTCAACGTTGTCGATCTCGGTCCTGACCATTACTTTCGTGGTTCCAACGCGCCCGGCCGCCATAGCTGGCGTCGGGGCGGCGCCCATTGCGAGCGCGAGCGCGAGCCCCGCGCCCACGACGAGCGCTCTGGCTCCGTTCATGTTCCTGGTGATGTCCATGGTCGTTCCTTTCTATTCGCCGCGGGCCGTCCCCGCGATGATTGGACGAATGCTGGTGAATTGCGTGCGGTGCCGCGTCGGCCGGAAAAGCTAGTTCTCGGCTTGCTCAACCCGCACCTTGACACGTGTCGGATTGCCGTGGCTGTCGAGGGTCTTGGCATCGAGTGCCTGGATCTCGATGTACGCCTCGCCTTCTTTGATGTCGCCGGCGGGGCACGTTTCGATTGTCTTGCCGGTCTCGACCACACCGGATTCGTACATGGTCTCGTCGTTTTGGATGACGCGGAATCGCTGGGGAAATTTATTGTCTTGGACGTTTTGCACGTTGACGCGCAGCTTGCCGTCCTCCTGCAGCTGAGCGACCGGTGCGACCGAAATCGTCATCATGTTGTCGCGGACTATGGCGTCGAGCTCATCTTGGATTTCCTGACGCGTTTTGCCCTCGGCCGTCGTAACCGAAGC
>DBEXMY010000036.1:0-5905 GCA_048168905.1 Collinsella sp.
CGTCCTCGCAGACGCCTCCCCCGCCGGCAGACGACCTGCTCAACCACTACACCTGCGAGCAGATGCGTGCGCACTGGCTGTCGCTCGGCCTGTCCGAGAAGCCGGTGAGCTTTAGCCCTAAGGCATACGACACGCGTGTGACCGGCAAGGACAAGGACGGCAACGAGGTGCGCGCCTGCGACGACAAGCGCGTTATCGACCCGGCCCTTAAGGAGAGCGCGCTGCTGACTGGCGTGTTCAACC
Source organism: Collinsella sp. (assembly GCA_048168905.1). Lineage (GTDB taxonomy): Bacteria > Actinomycetota > Coriobacteriia > Coriobacteriales > Coriobacteriaceae > Collinsella. The sequence goes on from DBEXMY010000036.1 coordinate 244, forward strand.
GCCTGGCCCGCAGCTGCTTCTACGGCGTCGCCGTCAAGGAGGGCGACGAGAGCCCCTACCGCAACGGCTGCATCCCCGCCGGTGCCGCTTCTGACACCGTGGTCGAAGCCGCCCAGCAGGCAGCTCTCGCCTTTGAGCAGGCCATGTACAAGTTCGAGACGCACCGCGCGCTCGCCGTGTGCGACGACTACCTGCGTGCCGCCAACAAGCGCTGGAGTGACGCCTCCAAGGCCGCCAACAAGCTCGAGAGTAACGAGGCAAACGCCGCCATGACGCAGGCCCTCGTCGACGCCTTTACCGAGCTGCGCGTGGCGACCGTCCTGATGCACGGCATCGTCCCGGCCGGCTGCGAGCTCATCTGTGAGTACTTCGACGTTAACCCGGTCGCCTTCTTTAGCTGGGACAACATCTTTGCCTCCACGGACGAGTTTGTGGAGAGCTTGGGCGAGAAGCCCGGTGAGCACCGCGTGAAGCCGCTGCCCCCGCGCTTCGACTTCTTCAGCAAGCACGAGAGCCAGTACTAAAGCACGCCAGCAGCGGCGTGCCCGGAAAGTAGTCAATTTGGAACGGGAAGGAAAGACGGATGTCCAAGCCGTGTCGTCGTAAGCAGAAAAAGCAGGTTAAGCCCGAGCTCAAGCTTAGGCAGTTTGCTGCCACCGAGCTTTCCGACCAGCTTGCCGCCCAACACTCCGCCGCCGACCTGCCGCGCTTTATGGTCGACACGGTCGCCGGCGCCTATGCGCCCGCCGATGCCGAGCTCATGATCGAGGGCTTCGGCGCCGCGGCCGCACGCCCGGTCACGCTGCGCGCCAACACGCTCAAGGCGACCGCCGAGGACATCGTTGCGGCGCTCGATGCCGCCGGCATCGCGCACCAAACCGTTACCTGGTACCCAGACGCCTTTATCCTGCCCGAGGCCCAGGTTTCCGATCTGTGGGATCTCGACATCTACCGCGACGGCAAGATCTACCTGCAGAGCCTGTCATCCATGATGCCGCCGTTGGTCCTGGGCGCCCAGGCAGGCGAGGACATCCTGGACATGTGCGCAGCCCCCGGCGGCAAGACGACGCAGATCGCCGCCCTCACCCAGGGACAGGCGCACCTCACCGCCTGTGAGATGAGCATTCCCCGCGCCGAAAAGCTCGAGTCGAACCTCCATCGCCAGGGTGCCAAAAACGTGCCCGTCATGCGCATCGACGCACGCGAGCTCGACGAGTTCTTCCGCTTTGACCGCATCCTGCTCGACGCTCCCTGCACCGGCACGGGCACCGTCATCAGTGGCAACGAGAAAAGCCTGCGCGGCCTCACCGAGCAGTTGCTGAGCAAGTGCGCCCGCTCGCAGCGAGCACTTCTGGACCGCGCCATGGGGGCCCTCAAACCGGGCGGCACGCTCGTCTATTCCACTTGTTCGATCTTGCCGCAGGAAAACGAGGACGCCCTGCAAGAGGCCCTCGACAAGCATATGGACTGCGAGCTTATCCCCCTCGACGGCACGCCAAGCGAAAGTGAAGCACGACGCACCCAGGACGCCGGCGAGGAGCCGCATATCGAGAGCAACGCTCTCACCGAGGCCATTGCCGCGGGTCAGGTATCGGCCATCGTCAACGGCCTGCCCGGCACGCTCACCATTCCGCCTAGCCGCGACTTTGAGGGCTTCTACATTGCCCTGATCCGAAAACGCAGCTAGCGCACGGATCCAAAACTCAACAAGCTATCTCTGTGCGCGTTTGCCCTGCTGGTCGCGATGCTGTTTAAGCATCGCGCGCTCCTTGCGTTCGGCCCTTTTGCCCTTAATGGCCGTGACCACAAAGTAGATGACCGCGGCGGCAACGATTGCGGCCACACACAGGCCGATCGAGCCAAACATTGCTGTCAATTCCATACCGCGTCACCTCTCTTTTAAACGGGGCTTTCAAGATAGCACCTCGATACCCGCCACCACAGCTCCTTCACGTTCGCCGGCCCTTCGGTCTAACGGATGGCGCGGCGGGGAAAAATCAACTCGTCAAACGATTTAGCATTCGCAATTCCGGCTGCATCGCGCCGGCCATCATCACATAGAATCGAGCCTCCATGGATACCCTCAACGATCTAAATGAGCGCGTCGACGCCTTCGTCGGCACCAGCTCCTTCGACACGCCTGCGGCGGCAAACGACCAAGCTCCCATCGATGTGCCCGCCGAGGTGCACGAGGACATCGTCGCCTCGGTCGATTTTTCCGAGGTCGAGCTTGCAGACGAGTTCACCGAGCCCCAAATAGCCGTCACGCCCAACGGCCTGCTCCCTATGGAGCCCCTGCCCATCGACGGACGCCTGCGCAAGGCTGCCCTTCGCATGCCCGACGAGATCGAGGAGGCCAGCGGCTTCACGCTCTTTGGCCGACGCATCAAGTCGCTCATTTACACCACCGATGTCGCGGTTATCCGCAACTCCAACGCCGACGCCGTCTTTGCGGTCTACCCTTTCACGCCGCAGCCCGCCATTACGCAAGCGCTGCTGACCGTCGCCGAGTGCCCGGTCTTTGTAGGCGTGGGTGGCGGAACTACGACCGGTAAGCGCTCCGTGCAGATGGCAGCCGTCTCCGAGATGCAGGGCGCGGCGGGCTGCGTGGTCAACTCCCCCGCTACTGCCGAGATGGTCGAGCACATCACCAACATCGCCGACATCCCCGTCATCGCCACGGTCGTTCGCTGCGACGACGATGCCCACGCCAAGGTGCGCGCTGGAGCCAAGATTCTCAACATCGCCGCCGGCAAGAACACGCCCCAGGTCCTACGCGAGCTGCGCGAGCACTATCCCAACCTGCCGCTTATCGCGCCGGGCGGCAAGACGCCCGAGAGCATTCGCGAGACCATCGCCGCCGGCGCCAACGCCATCATCTGGACACCGCCTTCGGCCCAGCAGCTACAGACCGACATGATGCAGCGTTATCGCAAGATGAAGGAAGACGCCACACCTGTCATCTCGCGCGACGACGTGCCCATTATCGACCAGGTCGCCGCCGCCGAGGTCAGCCAAGTCGAGAACATGAATCCCGATGTGCCGATTCCCGACGAAGTCATCGAGCGCGTCGCTTCGATCCACGAGCGCGTCGAGGAGCATCGCGCCAACCGCGGCCTCAAGCCGTCACTGCACGGCTTTTTCTTCCGCGGAAAGAAACGCTAGCAAAACATCTTGGCCCGCCCCACAAACGTGAGGCGGGCCGTTTTCGTTTGAGCAATCATGCAGCGACGTGATGGGGCAAATTAATCCACGCGCTTGTCGCCCATAAAGAAGAGCGCCACCGTACCAGGTCCGGTATGCGAGCCAATCAGAGTACCGATGTCATTGATCTCAATCTTGCCTTTAAGCTGCGGAACCTGTTCCTCAATCAGCGCCGCGACCGCCTCGGCATCCTCGCGGCACGCCGACTGCGACATGATGCACTTACCCGAATAATCTGCACCGTCCTGTACGTGTGCCATCATGGTCTTAGCCATCTCGGAAATCGCGCGCTTCTTAGTGCGAATCTTCTCACGTGGCGACAGCTTACCTTCGCAATCGACCGTCATAAGCGGGCAAATCTTAAGCGCCGTGCCGATGATCGCGCTCGCGGCCGAAATGCGACCGCCGCGCAGGTAGCTCGACAGATCGGTCGAGAAGAACCAGTGGTGCAGGTTGAGCTTGTGCTCCTCGATCCAGGCAGCCGTCTCGTCGAGTGAAGCCCCACTATCGCGCACATCGGCGGCATATTCCAACAACAGGCCAAAGCCCGAAGACGCCGCCAGCGAATCGATGACGCGCACCTTGCCGCCCTCGGGATAGCGATCCGCAAGCATCTGCGCCGCGACGCAGGCCGATCCATACGTGCCCGAAATACCCGACGACAACGTCAGGTGCAGCACGTCTTTACCCTCGGCAACAAACGGCTCCCAAAACTCCTCGTACTCACCCACGCTCACCTGAGACGTCTTGGGCATGGCGCCCGCGGCAATCTGGGCAAAAAACTCGTCCGGCGTAATCGACTGATACAGATCGTCCGTATAGACAACATCGTCGATCTCGTAATGAAAACACACGACAGGGATATTGCGCGACGCAAAGAACTCACGGGTTCGATCGGCGGCGGATTCACAGGTCAGGACAAAATCACTCATATGAGGCTCCTTACTCATTGCTGCGCAAATTATCGCACAGTGAGCCTACATGCGGTACATATGTCCACTATTTACCAAATCGAACCAAAAATAGTGAACATCTTTACCACCATCGTCTCCACCGACCCGACGCATAAATATCTGAGAAAACACCCTCTGTCGTCTCCACCCGACCAACACATCTACCTTCACTAAATCGATTTACCAAACCGTTCAGCCGACAATTCAGCCGCTGGCGCAAAATCGAAACAAAAGCGGCGCATACTGGTAAACGTTTGACGCTGTTTATCAGTTTTACCAGCCCCATCGGAAGGTGTTTCATGGTCGCATTCGATCGCAACCCGCAAGACTTCAAGTATCTGCGCCTGCTGTCGAGACAGTTCCCCACCGAACAATCCGCATTTACCGAAATTATCAACCTCTCGGCCATCCTCAACCTACCCAAGGGCACCGAGCATTTTATGAGCGACGTGCATGGTGAGTACGAAGCCTTTATGCACATCCTCAACAACTGCTCGGGCGTCGTGCGCGAACATGTCGACGAGATCTTTGGCGACACGCTCTCCTTTGACGAAAAGGGCGAGCTGTGTACGCTCATCTACTACCCGCGCGAGAAGATCGACCTGGTCCGCAGCCGGCGCGAGGACTCGCCAACCTGGTACAAGACGATGCTTGACCAGCTCATCATGGTCGCTCGCTCACTTTCAAGCCGCTACACGCGCTCCAAGGTGCGTAAGGCCATCCCGCGCGACTACGCCTACATCATCGACGAGTTGTTGCACACGCACCCGGACGAGAACAACTATCGCGTGCGCTATCACGAGCGCATCGTGGAGTCCATCCTAGAGACCGCCAGCGCCGACGACTTTATCGAGTCGCTCGCCTCGCTCATCAAGCGCCTGGCCGTCGACCACTTGCACCTGGTGGGCGACATCTTCGACCGCGGCGGCGGCGCGGCCAAAATTATGGACCGTCTGCTCACCTACCATTCACTCGACATCCAGTGGGGCAACCACGACCTGCTGTGGATGTGCGCTGCGGCCGGTGAGCCCGCCTGCATCGCCACGGTGTTGCGCAACAACCTACGCTACGACAACTACGAGATCCTGGAGAACGACTACGGCATCTCGCTGCGTGAGCTTGTCGCCTTTGCCGATGCCACCTACACCGCCGGTGAGTCCATCACCCCGCTGATCAAGGCCATCAACGTGCTGCTCTTTAAGCTCGAGGGCCAGATTATCCAGCGCCACCCCGAGTTCGATATGACCGACCGCCTGTTACTCGACAAGATCGACCACGACACCGGCACGGTCACGCTCGCCGACGGCAGCGTGTGGCCGCTCACGACCAACGACTTCCCCACCGTCGACCCGGCGGACCCCTACACGCTCACGTCTCAGGAGCAGCACATCATCGACAAGCTCGTGTCCGAGTTTGTAACCGCCGATCACCTGCATCGCCATATCGATTTCCTCTACACCCACGGCTCGATGTACAAGGTCGCCAACGGCAACCTGCTCTTCCAC
>DBEXMY010000037.1:0-4495 GCA_048168905.1 Collinsella sp.
TTCTTCATCTTCGCTAACAGGTTCGACACCTTCTTGGCCTTTTGCGCGTCGGTAAGGCCCGAGGGGAGAAGATCGTTGATGAGGGCGGTGATTTTCGCACGTGGTGCGGGCCCCGTTTCTGAGAGCATCTGAATGACAAACGCCTTGCAGGCCTCTTCATTGAGGCCTTTGCTGCGCGTGTAAGACACCTCCTGCCCCGTCTTCGAGGCAAGGGCGTTCGTGATGGAGATATGGGGGTACCTGCCTTCGATAAGCTTGAGTCGATGCAGCTCTGCGGCCTCCTCGTTCGTGATTTCCTCGCCTTTTTGAACCTTGTCCAAAAGGTAGACGACGTCCATCGGAAGGTCCGGTTTAGCATAGAGTAGCCTGCTGTAGCTCTCATTGATGGTCTTACCGTAGACGCTTACGCGCACGCGGGTTGGATCCGAAAGGTCGTAGGTGGGTAGGGGGAAGTATCGCTTTCTCTGCATCTGGAATACTTTGGGGATTCCCATGGCGATGGTGTCAATCATGTCCATCTGCACCATCGCCTCGGAAAGGAAGGGGTTGCGGTAGTAGCTTGGCTTAAAACCCGGCCGCATCGCATTTTCGATTGTCTCCGGAATGAAGGACCCTTCGTTTAGGAACACGAGGTGATCCTCGAATTCCTCGACATTGATTCGCCCCTGCATGGAATAGTCCTGATGGGCGATACAGTTGTTCAGGAGCTCTCTGATGATCTCGGGTTCGTACTGGTCAGCCTCAAAGGGAAACAGACTCGCGCCATTTGCGTTGAACCGGTACTTCTCGTTGCGGATTTTCCCGAGTACCTGGTCAATCGCGAGAAGGAAGGGTGGTTTGAAGTGCTCGTAAGAGGTTACCGATCCATTGGAGGCATAGAGAGTCCAGGTGATGCGCGGGCTCATCCCATCGAGCAGACGGGTGGATTCTGGCCTTCCGAGCAGGATGAGTGTCGTCGGGGTGATCTTGCCGTTTCTGGTTAGGTTTGCCATGTCGAGAATCGTGCGGTCATCCATGTCCGCGAACGCCCCGGAATGCCGCCGGTGCTTGGAGAGAAAGAGCTCCACCGCTTTCTTCACGGCTTTGGGGTCGAGGTCCTCGAAGGTTGCTTCTTCGATTTCGAGGGCACTCCAGTCCGGCCTCCGCATTTGGCGTATCTGCTCGTACTTATCGATGGGGAGTGGCCCGAGTGATTCGCCCTCGCGCGCCCATGCCGCATTGTTGAACGCCGTCGGCATGCCTGGCGTTGCGGCGGGGATTTGAAACGCGAGGACGCGTTTGCCGTCAATCCTGAGTTCATGGATCTCTCTCAGGGTGAGGTGGTTGTTCGCGCGGTCCGCAATCTCCTTTTTAAGGGATCGAAGGTTGGCCGGATTTCCTTCTCGGTAAGCGGTTCCGCATGCGACCTTGTCGTTGTCCATACCGAAGATGAGCCAGGCGTCTTGTTTCCCGCGCAGGACCGCTTCGTTACTCAGGGCGGAGAAGTACTTCCCGAGGTTCTTGAAACTGAAGTCGTTTTTCGCTTCCTTGAGCTCGATAACCTCGCTCTCATAGGGCTTCTCGATACGGGCGATGAGTTCAAGGACGTCGTGATCGCTGTAGTACAAGATCGCTCCTAACGGTCTCGTGGCTGATATTTAGTCGTAAGATACGACTAAATATCGAAATTAAAGTCATTTTAGTCCAATCTAACGACTAGAAATAAAGATGTTGGACTGTTTATAGGACTAAATACTGTGGAAGGCACGGCTTTAGTCCAATCGCTGTTTGACGGCCCGCCATATCCATAACCCGGAGGTCGTAGGTTCAAATCCTGCCCCCGCGACCAAGAACTTGCAGCTCGTCGGCCTAGCCGGCGAGCTTTTTTGTTATTTCGGGACCGTGTTTTCGGTCCAATTCTCGGCCTCTCAAACAAAATCTCGATCTGTAACATCTAGACCCGATTTGGGCGGCTAGGTGTTACAGATCGAGATATACCGGTGGGTTGGGTCGTGTTTGTCTAAATCTGTAACACGAGGGACGGATTTTGCCGAGTTGTTGTTATAGATTGAGATTTTCTAGCAAGCGGGTTTGGTTTGTCTCGATCTGTAACAGTAAGACCCAGTTTTGCCGCGTAACTGTTACAGATTGAGATAAACCGACGGGCCGCCCCGCCCATCCCCATCCACCTGCTGCCACCTGATATTCGCCGATTTCCGTTGCGCTGTTGTATTCCCATGCCATATCCTCTAGATAACTACGCGGCATCATCGCCGCCGCGCCTACAAGAGAGGAATGTCCATGACCACACCTGCATCCAAGCTGCTCCAGCCCATTACGGTTGGCCCCCTTGAGCTCAAGAACCGCATTATGTTTCCGCCGCTGACCACCGGCTACGAGGAGCGTGACGGTTCCATCGGCGAGCGCAGCCTGGCTTTTTACGAGCGCTTGGCCCGTGGCGGCGTGAGCTACATCGTCATCGGCGACGTCGCTCCCGTCATGACCGCAAGCCCCACGCCCAAGCTGGCAACCGACGCCCAGATCCCCACGTTTAAGGCGCTGGCCGATGCCGTCCACAAGCACGGCGCCAAGGTCGCGCTGCAGCTGTTCCACCCCGAGTACGATGTGCCCGGTGTCGGCCGCATGGTCATGGGCTCCATGGCTGCCGCCAAGGCCGCGCAGGAGGCCAAGGCCGCCGGCGACGAGGAGACCTTTGCCGCCAAGATGGCCGAGTCCAACGAGATCCGCAACCAGGCCTACGCCAAGCTGCACCACGACATGCAGCACTTTGTGAACGAGGCGAGCGTAGAGCAGCTCACCCAGATCAAGGAGGCCATCGCCGCCTCGGCCGCCCGCGCGGAGCAGGCCGGCATCGACGCCATCGAGGTCCACGGCGACCGCTTGGTGGGTTCGCTGTGCTCGGCCATCCTCAACCAGCGCGCCGACGAGTACGGCGGCTCGTTCGAGAACCGCGTCCGCTACGCGCTGGAGGTCGTCGCCGCCATTAAGGAAGCCGCGCCGCAGCTGATGGTGGAGTACAAGCTCCCCGTGATCATGGAGAACCCCGACGGCACGCCGCGCGGCAAGGGTGGCCTGCAGCCCGACGAGGCCTGCGAGTTTGCCAAGCTGCTCGAGGGCGCGGGCATCGATATGATTCAGGTCGCACAGGCCAACCACACCGGCAACATGGGCGACACCATTCCGCCCATGGGCGCCATGCCCTACAACTGGACGCTGCCCGTGGCCGAGCGCGTCAAGGCCCTGGTCTCCGTGCCGGTGGCAACCGTCGGCCGCGTTGTCTCGGTTGAGGCCGGCGAGAAGATTCTGGAAGACGGCGCGGCCGATATCATCGCCTATGGCCGCTCGCTCATGTGCGACCCCGACATTGCGCTGAAGGCCGCCACGGGTGAGCCCATCCGCGAGTGCCTCAACTGCAACAAGGGCTGCGTCGACGCGATTCAAAATCGCAAGTACATCTCGTGCGTGCTCAATGCCGAGAACGGCGACGAGGCGACCATCGCCATTAAGCCGGGCGAGGGCGACAAGAAGATCGCCGTGGTGGGCGGCGGCATCGCCGGCCTGGAGGCCGCACGCGTGGCGGCCAAGCGCGGCTACGACGTGACCATCTACGAGGCGAGCGATCACTTGGGCGGCCAGATTGTGCTGGCGGCTGCGCCTCCGCGCAAGGACGAGATCATGCGCTCGGTCGAGTACTACGAGAAGATTCTGCCTGGCCTGGGCGTGAAGGTCGAGCTCAACCACGTCGCTAGCCCCGCGGACCTCAACGCCGCCGATGCCGCGATTGTGGCTGTGGGCGCGCACGACGTGGTCATCCCCGTTCCGGGTGGCGACTCGGACAAGGTCGTCTCGAGCTGGGACGTGCTGGCCGGCAAGGTGGAGCTCAGCGGCCGCGTCGCCGTCATTGGCGGTGGCCTGGTGGGCACCGAGACCGCCGAGTATCTGCTGCAGCACGGCTGCGAGGTGGCGATCGTGGAGATGCTCGACAAGATTGCCGCGGGCGAGTCCGAGACCATTCTGCCGCTGATTATGAGCGACTTTGCCGAGCACAACGTGGAGCAGCACGTGAAGACCCGCCTGACCGCCATTACCGACGAGGGCGTGGAGGCTGTTCGCACCACCGAGGACGGCGCCGAGGAGCCGGTGAAGATCGCCTGCGATTACGTGGTGATGGCCGTGGGCTCCAAGGCCAACGCGTTTGACCTGGATGGCGTGACGGTGCCCGTGACCTGCGTGGGCGACTGCTCGGGTGAGCGCACCGCCGACATTGCGAGCGCCATTCGCACGGCGTATCACGCGGCCAACGAGCTGTAGTTGAACATCGCGGCCAGGCGGGGCGGTAGCACGGATCCGTCTCGCCCGGCTGTGCCCCGTCGGGTGTCAACCGGTGCGGGGCCTGCAAGCGCAGCAGGTCCCGCCCTTTTTGTTTTGCTCCGGTGGATGGCAATGCGCGGTAACCATGAGGAGTGAGGACGTCTACTGCCTCGCAGATCACTCA
>DBEXMY010000038.1:0-3784 GCA_048168905.1 Collinsella sp.
GGCTCGAACCCGCGACCCCAACCTTGGCAAGGTTGTGCTCTACCAACTGAGCCATGTCCGCATATGTAAAACAAAACGGGCGCCGGAGCGCCCGGATGTTGCCTGGAGGCGAAGCCCGGATTCGAACCGGGGGTAAAGGCTTTGCAGGCCTCTGCCTTACCACTTGGCCACTTCGCCGAAAAAGGACCGCCTAAACGGTCCGGAAATGCAATGGAGCGGACAACGGGGCTCGAACCCGCGACCCCAACCTTGGCAAGGTTGTGCTCTACCAACTGAGCCATGTCCGCTTGCGGGTTATTAATTTACGCGAGTTGTCCAAAAGACGCAAGTACTTTTTTCAAAAAACTTGTCTGCCGCATGTTCTTAATAGCCAAACGCGCTAAAGCGATTGGCTAGGCACACGATTCCAGCGCTCCGCTAAACAGCTTCACCATCTGCACGCGCGTGCCGGCGCCGTCCGTACGACGAGCAACCTCCACGTTATCGACGAGCATACGCATAAGCTTGATACCACGGCCGCGTTCCTCAGATGCAACCGGCTCGCTCGTTTCATCGATAGAATAGCCGGCACCTCGATCAAGCACCTCAACCACAACGCGATCGCCATAGGCCTGAACCGTCAGGACGCACCCGATACCGCCCGCATGGTCATAGGCATTACCCAGCGCCTCCCCCGACGCCAATGCGACATCGTAGCGCTCGTCACGGCGCAACGGAAGCGATTCAAGGAGTTCGGCGATGCGATGTCGGTAGTATGGAAGATTCTCGATACCCTGACGGACCTCGACGCTCTTACTCCAGCGAGGCAGCTCCCCCACCGGAATGGCGGGAATAGACTCCCGTGCCGGCCCCGCGACATGAAGGATATCGACAAGACGAGCAATCTCCAAAAAGCGAACAACTTCACCCGATGCATTGACGAGCGAAAGCAGGCCTTCTCGCCTCATGAGCTCACGAGCGCGCGTAAGCAGGAATGCCAAGCCCGTCGAATCGATAAAGCTAACAGCCTGACAGTTGATGACAACACGACGCACGCCGCGGCCAATCAAAGCATCCAACCGCCGACGCAGCGCAGGCACCGTGGCGATGTCGATATCGCCTGGAGGCGTCAAAACCGCTATGTCATTCCACTCATTCATACGACCATGGTTCCCCAAAAAAGCCCACTCGATGCATTCGTTTCCCCAACCGTACGGATTCAGCCCGCCCAGCGTCGTCTATGAACGACCCCGTAAAAACTCAAGGGACACCAATGCAATGTCATCGTCCAGCGCCGATTCGGTAAATCGGTCAAGCTCGCCCAAGACCTTGCCGCAGATTCCCGATACGCCCTCACCCGAGACAGAGAGCAGAAGGTCACGAAGGCGCTGCTCACCAAAGAACGCTCCGGTGCGGTCGCGGGCCTCAATCGTTCCGTCCGTATACATGAAGAGCATGTCGCCAGGAGCGAACGTAAACACGCCTGTCTCGTACACCATGCTCTCAAAGGCACCGATTACGCCCGATTGGCATCCAAGCAGCTCGACCTCTCCCCCACGGGCCTCACCGCCACCCAGCGGCATCGACTCTGGCCTAATGACCATGGTCGGAGGATGGCCCGCCGAACAATACGTTGCGCGTCCGGCTTTAAGGTCAATCTTGGCGATAAAGGCCGTCACGAACGTCTCGACCCTCGAAAAGCCCATGAGCATACTGTTAAGAGAGCGTGCCATGCGGGCCGGTCCAGCGCCCTCCCACGCATATGCCGTCAGGGCCGTCTTGACGAGCGCGGACATCGATGCGGCCTCAATGCCTTTGCCAGACACATCACCCAGAATCATGACGGCGCAGTCGTCGGGAAGACGGACGAGCGTATAGAAATCGCCGCCGACCAACGCCGAGTTCGTGGCTGACAGGTACACCGAATCGGTTGCGATACCCGGAACATCCCCCAGGGAATTTCTCATGCCGATCTGAAGGGTCTGAGCGATATGGCGCTCCTCGCGCTTTTGAGATTCGCCTTCGTAGATCAGTTCAAAGTCATGCGCCAAGTGCACCAAGTAGTCATATTCAAGATCATCAATCGGCTCTTGGCTACCATCACGAAGCAGTAGCGCGCGCGTCGTCGGGCTCTTCGCAACAGAAGCAGGAACAATTGCGTCGTTACTGTGCTTGCCATCACCCTTAGAGCGTGGTCGCCCCGCCTCGATGCCGGAGTCGACGTAGAGACCTTGACAAGGCAGACCATGCGCCCTAAGCCAGCCTCCCATAGGCATCGATTCGTCAACGCGAGTTATACGGACGTGTTTAAGGTCCTCGGCACTCGTACCGCCCAAAACAGATGCCTCAAAGCCATCAGGGCCAGCCCCCAGACGTGCCGCTGGCGCCGTCGTGGAAAAGAAAAGCTTCTCGGGATCGTCCGGCAAAGCAACGCGACTGCCACCTTCAAAATCTATGACGTAGGAATCCAGACTGGCGTCATACTCAACAGGGCAAAAATGGCAGTTAAGCATATTGCAGATCTCGGACGATACCGCCTGGGTAGCCGCGGCGGAATCGTCTAGAAAGGTAAACAACTCATCACGCAAGACATTGAGCGAGCGGCCAAGCTCGGCCGTGCGACGGGAGCGAAGGCTCGATGCCATGCCGACCAGCTGGATAGACAGGTAATCGCAAATGACCTCGAGCACATTAACGTCATAGGCGAGCGGTGCCTGAGGGCGTTTCCAACCAACTTCCAGCACGCCAAGGATCTGCGTACCGTAAAAAACGGGAAGACAGATCTCGCTGCGGTACGGAGGCATATCCTGCATACGCAACAGGTGCTTAGAACGATTGTCCAGGTCCATAAACATACCGGAGGCGGCCTTATCACCCTTAAGGTCCTGTTGAATCGACAAGCGACAGGCACGCGACTCACGAAGAACATACGTCGGAATGCCAGCGCCATACGGCAAAAACTCAGGCAGGTAGCTGTCGTACAGCTCCTTGGAAACACCGCGAAGTTTAAAACCGCCGCTCTCAGAAAAATAGATAGCGGCACCCGAAGCATCGAGCGTTCCTACAAGCTGGTTCAAAACGGTATCAAGTAGGCTGGGCAGCTCATCGGAGCCCACGGTACTCATAATGACCGAGAGCGTGCCAGAGAGGCGCTTGTTAGCCACTCTAAGCTCCGAAAGAGCACGCTTGAGCTGACGGTCGTGCGAATACTGTTCTTCGATGCTATGGAGCGCCACCAGGACACGTGGCGCGCGGCGCCCAAAGATGCGTGGAGGCGTTACGGAGCCCGCACGAACCAAGACGGGGATAAAGGAGCCGTCACTCAGCTTGAGCATCAGTTCGTTCTCGGAGCCATCAGTTTCAAATGGCAGACGATGTTCCGTCGCACGTTCAAAAGCGGACGAGTACAGGACGTCTTTAACATCTCCACCGATGACGTCGGCGCGTTCCTCGCACATCAAACCAAGTAAGCGATTATTCACATGCAGAATGGTTCCGTCGAGCTCGCAGATGATGACAGCATCGCTCGTGATCTCGACTAGTTGGGCAACGTCTGCCCACTCGTTGCGTTCAAGCGTTTCCATCGTGGACCCCACCGTCTATCGGTAACAAAAAAGCCTCCGAAGAGGCTTCTCAAATGCGATGGTGTCGGAGGCGGGACTTGAACCCGCATGACCAAAAAGCGGTCACTAGCACCTCAAGCTAGCGCGTCTGCCAATTCCGCCACTCCGACATGCTATGTTGTTGATTCGCAGTTCGTTTTGTTGGACCCGCGCGTTCAACGAGGAAGATAATAACCTATGAT
>DBEXMY010000039.1:0-2069 GCA_048168905.1 Collinsella sp.
TGCCACAAAAGCCAGCTGGATTGACGTGGACACCAGCAGATGGCGCGCGCGGTTGGCGCCAAAGTAATGAATAATGCGTCCGCCGATGAACGCACCAATCATGAACGTGGCCAGCGTGAGCGCCGAAGTCCACCAGACGAAGCCCTGCGCGTGGGCGAATGCAAAACCAAGGAACACAATGTTGCCGGTCACATTGGCCACAAATACATGACCGAGTGCCAAGTAACTTAACGCATCCACCAGTCCGGCGACAAACGTGAGAATAACCAGAGCTGGGGAAAGCAGACCGTACCGATCATCCTTGCGGGGAATCAGTGTGCGTCCTGCTTCGGCAAGGTGTGAGGTCATGGTGGGAGAGGCTTTCCTTTGCTGTTTGGCGGTATTCAATAGCTGGCGCGCGGCCTTGCACATTATGAAGTGTGTGCCGGACGGTATATGTCAATGAGTCTGCGCTCGCATGCGGAGTGCGTGCAACAGTTCGCTATGAGTTCACCTGCGATTCGCTGAACGCGCATAGTTCGGTAACGCGATTTCGCTATATCTGGTCGTAATACCGATGAGGCTAGGAAAAGGTAGTGCCCGAGTTTTTGCGCACTTTGGTCTTCGCCCGTCCCCGTGGCGATGATCAGTTCGCTGACTGTACGTTCTCACCGAGCCTTGACATGTCGAGGTAGCGTCGCGTCGACCACTCGCTGGAAGTTACGTAGCGGACTCTCGCGCAGATGAGCATCAACGCGCTGCGCCCGTCCGGGAAGCTGCCGACCACGCGCGTGCGCCGGCGGATCTCGCGGTTCAGCCGTTCGATCATGTTGTTCGTTCGGATGCGGCGGCGATGCTCGCGGGGGTAGTCGTCGAGCAGGTAGGTCGTGGTCTCGCCGATGCCCTCCCTGAGGCATTTGGCGGCCTCCCTCAGTTTCCGCGCCTCCATGTCCTTGGCGACGGATTCCGCCTTCTCCAGCGCCTTGTCCCTCGATTCCATGGAGAATATGGCCTTCAGCGCGTCGGCGGCCCAGTCCCTGTTTTTGGGGTTGACCTTGGCGAGGATGTTGCGTTCGAAGTGGACCATGCACCGCTGGTAGCGGGCGCCGGGCAGCAATTCGTTCACAGCCGCCACCAGTCCGGCGCACCGGTCGCCCGTCACCAGCCTCACGCCCTTGAGGCCGCGCGCGAGCATGCCTTTGATGAATTCGCGCCAGCTTTCCGAGTCCTCCTTCATGCCCTCGGCCACCGAAAGCACCTCGCGCCGCCCGTCCATACCGACGCCGACGGCCACCAGGATGCTCACGTTCTCCACGGACCCGCCCCAGCACCTTTTGTGCCACACGCCGTCCATGAACAGGTACGGGTAATCCTGTTCGAGGGGCCTGCCACGCCATTCGTCGATGTCGGCGTATACCTTCTTGAGCTTGTCGCTCAGGGTCTGCGAGGGCATGCGGTCGCCCCACAGCAGCTGGCTGACATCGTCGACCTGCCGGGTGGAGACGCCGGCCAAATACATGTCGATCAGCGCCTCCTCGACGCTCTCCTCGCGCCGACGGTATCGTTCGATCACCGCCGACTCGAACACCGCCCCTTTCAGTTTCGGCACCTTGAGACTCATCTTGCCGGCCTTGACGGTCAGGTCGCGCTCGTAGTGGCCGGCCCGGTAGGCCTTCCGCTCCCCGCTGCGCTCGTAGCGCGCGGCGCCGGTGATCTCGTCGGCCTCCGCGTCGAGCATCGCGTTCAGGGTCTCCTCGACGCTTTTGCGGACCATCCGGTCCAGGGTGGTCTCCAACATGGCCTGGTCGACCTGTAGAATCTGCTGTGACATGGCTTCGTGCCCTCGTTTCCAATCGCGGTTTGTTTTGTTTGGCGACAGAAAATCGTACACAGGACACGGGCCATGTCTCTATCTCAGGCCCTCAACCAATTTGCGCAAAATCTCGGGCGTTATCAATCAACCCGTAGAATAGCGACAAACGAAACCTACCATACAGTTGCTTTCACATGGAATGCCATCAGACATCTCATGATTGTCCCCGAGGACCAAATAGGACGTGCACGCCCCTCCATTCTTTTCCCCAAAAGTA
>DBEXMY010000040.1:0-7079 GCA_048168905.1 Collinsella sp.
TACTTTTGCTTGAATTACTTTACCGCAAAAGTTGCCCATGTCTTACTACATTGTCTAAAAAGTTAACCGTGTTTCACAAAATGCGCGGAGCAAGCAGGGCGACACGACACGCAACGCGCAGGGAGTGTCCCCAGCTGCCGGCAGAAAAGGAGCGTCCCCAAGTGCCGAGCCGCAGCTATAACAGGCCAAAGTGCTTCGCGGCGTTGTAGATGCCGTCATCGTCCACGGCGGTCGTTACGTAGGTCGCCGCGGCCTTCACGGTATCCTGCGCGTTGCCCATGGCCACACTTGTGCCCACGGCCGAGAACATCGACAGGTCGTTCTCGCCGTCGCCAAAGGCAATCGCTTCACTCGCGTCGATGCCCAGGCGCTCCAGCGTCGCCGCCACGCCCAGGTCCTTGCCGCCGTTGGCCGGAATAATGTCGCAGAACAGGTCGCACCAGCGCGTGGTTGTAGAATGCGACAGGACATCGGTAACTATGCCCTGGTCGACCGGGTCCACAAAGGCGCAGAACTGGTAAACCGGCGCGTCGAAAGCATGCTCAAAAGGCTCCTCGTGATACGAGATTCCGGCATTGTCGGCAGCCGCCACCACGCGCTTGGACAGACGGTTCACAAACGAATTCTCGCCCTGCATGCACAGTGAGTCGTAGCGTCCCTGCGCCACCTGGTCCACAATCACCGCAACGTCGTCCGGATCGATCGGGCAGCTGCGATAAACGCCCTTGGCATCAAAACAGTGCTGACCCGAAAGCGTAATGTACGCATCCCAACCCAAGTCGAACAGCCAATCCGGCATCTGGTAGGTCGGGCGACCCGTGGCGATTATGCACGCAATCCCCTGCTCGCGAAAGCTGTCGAGCACCTGCTGCGCCGACGCCGGAATCCGATGGGTCTTAAAGCTCAGCAACGTGCCGTCGATATCGAAAAATGCGGCCTTGATCATCCTTGCCTACTCCTCGCCCTCGAGCTTCTCGCTCGCCTCGAGCCACGCCATCTCCAGCTCGTCCATGGCGGCGTGAGCCTCGTCAATCTTTGCCTGCTGCTCGCCCAGCGCCGTGTAGTTGGTGGGGTCGACCTGGGCCATCGCGGCCTCGGCCTCCTCCACGCGAGCGCGCTGCGTCTCCATTTTGCGCTCAAGCGAGCTCACCTCGCGGCGGAGCTTCTGGCGCTCGGCGTTGGAAAGACCATTGGGCTGGCCGCTCGACTTGGGCTTTTCGGCCGCAGTTGCCGCGGCACCGGTGTCAAACGTGCCGGTCTTGGCGCTCGGCGCACCCACGGGCTCACCCTCGGCGGTGGCGTTGCACAGGCGTAGGTACTGGTCGACGCCGCCGGGCATATGCGTCAGGTGGCCGTCGAGCAGCGCCCACTGCTGGTCGGTCACGCGCTCCATCAAGAAGCGGTCGTGCGTCACCAGGATCAGCGTGCCGGGCCAACCGTCCAGCAAATCCTCGACAATCGCGAGCATGTCGGTATCCAGGTCGTTACCGGGCTCGTCCAGGATAAGCACGTTGGGCTCGTCCAGGATCGTCAGCAACAGCGACAGGCGACGGCGCTGGCCGCCCGAAAGATCGCCGATGCGGCTCCAGAGCTGCTGGGTCGTAAAGCCCAGGCGTTCGCAGAGCTTCTCGGGCGAAGTCTCCTTGCCGTCGATGACGTAGTACTTCTTATAGTTGCCGAGCACCTCGCGGATCGTGTCGCCCATGTAGGGCTTGAGCTCCTCGAGCTGCTGCGACAGCACGCCAAAGCGCACTGTCTGGCCAATCTTCACGCGGCCGCGCGTGGGTTCAATCTTGCCCTGGATCACGTCGAGCAGCGTCGACTTACCGGCGCCGTTCTCGCCCAAAAGGCCATAGCGGTCGCCCGCACCAATGAGCCAGGTCACATCGGTGAGCACCTGCTTGGGCGCGCCGTCGGTATCGGCATAGCCGGCATCCACGTCGACCACATCGATAACCTGCTTGCCCAAGCGGCTCACGGCCAAGCGCTTGAGCTCCAGCTCGTCACGCACGGGCGGCACGTCGGCGATCAGCTCACGAGCGGCATCCACGCGAAACTTGGGCTTGGTGGAACGAGCCTGGGCACCGCGGCTCAGCCACGCGAGCTCCTTGCGCGCCATGTTGCGACGGCGCTCCTCGGTAACCGCGGCCATGCGGTCGCGCTCTACGCGCTGCAGGATGTAGGCCGAATAGCCGCCCTCGAAGGGATCGACCTGGCCGTCGTGGACCTCCCACATGCTGGTGCAGACCTCGTCCAAGAACCAGCGGTCGTGCGTGACCACGAGCATGGCGCCCTGACCGCGCTGCCAGCGGGCCTTAAGGTGACGCGCGAGCCAGTTGATGGTGCGCATGTCCAGGTGGTTGGTGGGCTCGTCGAGCATGAGCACGTCGTAGTCACCAATCAGCAGGCGCGCGAGGTCCACGCGACGGCGCTGGCCGCCCGAAAGCTCGCCAACCGTGCCCTCCCAGGGCACATCGCTAATAAGACCGGCGAGAATCTGGCGCGTGCGGGGGCTCGACGCCCACTCGTACTCAGGCGTGTCGCCCACAACGGCATGATGCACGGTATCGGTGTCGACAAGCTGGTCCTTTTGGCCGAGCAGACCAATCGTGGTGCCGCGACGGTGCGTCACGCGGCCGTCGTCGGGCTCCAGCGTGCCGGCGAGCACGCTTAGCAGCGTCGACTTGCCGTCGCCGTTTTTGCCGACAATACCAATGCGGTCGCCCTCGCCCACGCCGAGCGTCACGCTATCGAAAATATGCTTGGTGGGAAACTCTAGGCTGACGGAATCGCATCCCAAAAGAATCGCCATATGCCCTGCTCCTTCGTAGAAATTCAACGTTGTCCATGATAGCAGCGAGCCCCACCCCAAACCACCACGAAGGCGCCTGTCCCCTTTGTGGTGGTCGTTTCGGTCGCAGAGCAAAAGGCGGGCCATCTCCCACAAGAGATGACCCGCCTCTCCAATCAGTCCCGCGGCAACCGTGGCCGCCGCGGGCCTCAAGCATGTCCCGGACTAGGAGAACATGCCGATGAGGTAATCATTCAGCCGCTTATCCTTGGGCCGTTGGAAAATCTCGTCGGTCTCGTCGTACTCGACCATATCGCCCATGTAGAAGAACGCCGTGCGGTTGGACACGCGCGACGCCTGCTCCATGTTGTGCGTCACGATAACGATGGCGCGGTCGGCCACGATCGATGACATGAGGTCCTCGATCGCCAGCGTCGAGATGGGGTCGAGCGCCGAGCAGGGCTCGTCGAACAGAATCACGTCGGGGTTGAGCGCCAGCGTGCGCGCGATGCACAGACGCTGCTGCTGACCGCCCGAAAGCGCATAGGCGCTCTTATCGAGCTTGTCTTTGACCTCGTCCCACAGCGCCGCGCCGCGTAAGCTTTCCTCGACCATGCGGTCGAGCTCGTCACGGTCGGTGATGCCGTGGCGCTTGGGCGCAAACGTGATGTTGTCGCGAATGGACTTGCGGAACGGGTTGGGCTGCTGGAACACCATGCCAATGGAACGGCGCAGCTCGTAGGTGTTTTCGGTCTTGGTGTTCACGTTGCGCCCGCGATAGTTGATCTCGCCCTCCACGCGGCAGCCGCGAATCTCGCGATTCATGAGGTTGAGGCTACGCAAGAAGGTCGACTTACCGCAGCCCGAAGGCCCAATGAGCGCCGTGATCTCGCCCTTGTGGAAGTCGAGCGACGTATTGTGCAGTGCATGGTGGTCGCCATAGTACACGTTGACGTCCTTGGTGGAGAGCACAACCTCGTCGCTCACGGCCTTGCCGCTCACGCGCACGCGCTTCTCGCTCTCCCCCACGCTCGACAGGAAGTCCCGGGTGTCGGACGATGCCGCTTCGGTTGCGGGCGTTACATTCATCTCGCTCATTCGGCCGTCATCTTCCTTGCCAGTTGCTTGCCCACAATGCGGGCGATTACGTTAAACAGCAGCACGCAAATCATCAGCAGTGCCGCGGTACCCCAAACGATCTGCTGGGCCTCGGGGCTGCCTTCGCCATAGATCTTGTAGATGCGCACGGCGAGCGACTCGCCGGGGCGGAACACGTTCCAGGCGCAGGTGGGGCTCGACAGGTTAAAGCTCAAGAAGTTCAGGCGAACCGGCGAGCTCATACCCGAGGTAAAAAGCAGTGCTGCGGCCTCGCCAAACACGCGACCGGCCGAAAGCACGATGCCCGTCACGATGGCAGGCATGGCCTCGGGGATCAGGATGTGCAGCGTGGCCTCCCAGCGAGTGAGGCCCATGGCCAGGCACGCATCGCGCTGGGCCTGCGGCACGTCCTCGAGCGCCTGCTGGATCACGCGCACCAGAATGGGGATATTGAACATGGTGAGCGCGATGGCGCCGGAGATGATGGAGTACTTCCAGCCCAGCTGCACCGAGAACACCAGAAAACCGAACATGCCGACGACGATGGAAGGCAGCGAGGACAACGTCTCGATGGCGGTGGAGGCGATGTCGCGGATGGGTCCGTCCGGCGCATACTCAACCAAAAAGACCGCTCCGCCCAGGCTGATGGGCACCGAGATGATCAGAGTGATCAGCAGCAGGTAGAACGAGTCGAACAGCTGGTAGAGCACGCCGCCCTGCGTTCCGTTGGCGCGCGACGGCTCTGTGAGAAAGCCCGGCTGGAACAGCGTCGAGATGCCCTCGAACAAGATATAGGCCACCATGGAGATGACGATGAGCATGACGATGGCGACGATCGCCGTCAGCACGCCCGTGGCGATGCGATCCTGCTTTTGGACACGCCCGAGCCTCGCCTCGTCGATGTGGATGCGCGTGCTAGCCACGAGCCTTCGCCCCCTTGCGGCCAATGAGATGGATGATCAGGATGAAGATGAGGCTCATGCCCATCAGCAGCAGACCGAGTGCCCACAGGACGTCGTCCTGGGCCGAGCCCTCGGCGTAGACCGCCATGGACGTGGTGAGCGTGGTGGTGATGGTGGACGCCGGCGACAGCAGCGACGTCGGCATGGCCTCGATGCCGCCGATAACCATGCGCACGGCGAGCGTCTCGCCAAAGGCGCGGGTCATACCCAGGATGACCGCAGTCATGAGCGACGGCATGGCAGACTTGAGCACCACGTGCCAGATGGTCTGCCAGCGGGTGTAGCCCAGCGCGAGCGAGCCCTGACGGTAGCTGTCGGGCACGGCACGCAGGCCATCGACCGAAAGCGTGGTCATCGTCGGCAGGATCATGACGGCCAGCACGATGGCGCCGGGCAAGATGCCCAGACCCGTGCTCACATGGAAAACGCTCTTCATAAGGCCGACGACCACGTGAAAACCGATCAGGCCAAAGACGACCGAGGGGATGCCGGTCAAAAGCTCAATGAGCGGCTGAAAGATCTTAGAGCCAAACTTAGGGCTAATCTCGACCGCAAAGATGGCAGAGCCGATGGCGATGGGCAGCGCGATAAGCGTGGAGAGCACCATGACCGCAAACGAGGTGACGATCAGGGGCAGGGCGCCGGTATAGGGCAGGCCGTTTTCGGCTGTGTTGGCCAGGTCCCACTTGGTGCCGGTGAAAAACTCGACGACCGAGACGCCGTCCTTGACAAAAGCCGAGAGGCCCTTTTGGGCGACCATAAAGATGAGCGCGGCAACGACAAGCGTCACGAGCGCTACGCACGCGCCCGTGACGCCCAGGCCCACGTTCTCAAGGTCGCGCTTTGGCAGCTGTTTTGCCATTGCAAACCTTTCCGGGGCGATTACTTATTTAGCAGAGACCTTGCCGCTGGCGTCCTTGACGACCTTCATGGCAGAGACGGGGATGAAGCCCTGCTCCTCGACGAGCTTGCCCTGGACGTCGTCGGAAAGCATGAACTCCAGGAAGGCCTTGGTGGCCTCGTCGGCGTCCTTGGAGCAGTACATGTGCTCGGTAGCCCAGATCTTGAAGGAGTCATCAGTGACATTCTTGCTCTTGGGCTCGACGCCCTCGACCTTGATGGCGTTGAACTTGGAGTCATCGAAGTGCGAGAAGTCGAGGTAGGAGATGGCGTTATCGGTGCTGCCCATCTGAGTCTGGACGTCGCCGGACTTGTCGAGCTCGGCGTCGCCCTTAAAGTCGACGGCCTCGTCGCCAAAGACGGCGGCCTCGAAGGTGGCGCGGGTGCCGGAGCCGGCCTTGCGGTTGAGGACGACGATGGTGGCGTCGTCGCCGCCGACCTCCTTCCAGTTGGTGATCTGGCCAGAGAAGATGCCCTTGAGCTGCTCGAGGGACAGGTCGTCGACCGTCACGTTCTTGGAGACGACGGGACCCATGCCCACGACGGCAACCTCGTGGTCGACGAGGTTCTTGACCTGGTCGGCCTCGAGCTTGGTCTCGGCGAAGACGTCGGAGTTGCCGATGGTGACGGTGCCGGCGGCAACAGCGGTCAGGCCCTTGCCCGAACCGTTACCCGAGCCGGAGACGGAGACGTCCGGGTTGGCATCCATGAACTTCTCGGCAGCGGCCTCGACGAGAGCCTGGAACGAGGAGGCGCCGTCGTAGGTCACCTCGCCGGAGACGGACTCGGCAGCAGCGGCGCTACCCTTGTCGGCGGCGTCGGATGCGCCGGAGCCGCCGCAACCAACGAGACCGAGACCGACGATGCTGGCAAGACCACCAGCGAGGCCGAGGAACTGACGACGAGAATAAGCCTGATCGAGCATGATCTTCCTTTCATACATGCGACTCGCGGGCACCCCGCCCGCTTTGCTGTTTGGAAAGATACGGCCTCGATCGGGCAGTGCCCGCGCCAACTGCGGTTTTTTACGGGCATCTGATAGACCCTTACCGCAAGCGCAGCACGGCCTTTACAAACGAATAACAAACCCGGCGTTTAGCGTGGCGCGCCTTTTACACCAGAGGAAGGTAGTCATTGGAGACAGTCTTGTTTGACTAGTCATTTAAAAACGTCCCCAACGACTACCCCAGCAACGCCGATGTTTTGGCAACGACAGCGAAAGCCCGCCAGAGAGAGCAAGGTGCCATGAAACAAGGTGGCATTGATCTTTTGATCATGCCACCGAAGTTGAAAGGCAGATTGCCGCTCTGGCGGGCTTGCAGCGTCGA
>DBEXMY010000041.1:0-18162 GCA_048168905.1 Collinsella sp.
ATGGGGGCTGGTTCCTTTTAGAGGCCGGGGGGACTCGACCCCGCGAGGGGGCGAGCGTTAAGCGGACGCGCAGCGTCCGTAGCGAGCCGGCGAGGGCGCCGACAGGCGGCCGAAGCCGGTGCGTATTTGCGCAGCAAATGCGCGGATGTCCCACCGCCCCTACCATATGGAGCTTTCGAGCCCGTGTCCCCAAGGGATGCGGGCTCGTTTCTTTTACACGCCGGCGGGGCTCTAAGTTGCGGTGGAATAGTTCCTGTTTTGGTAGTTTACCAGCCCATTTAGGAACTATTCCACCGCAACTTAGGTTGGTGTTCCCACATTTTCCGATGGAAAAACGTGGTTGTCTCCCACATTTTCCGATGGAAACTCCCAAATGGCCTTATACTAGCCGAGAGGGTTGGGAGGCAATATGCAGCGACAGCTTATGAGTGAACTTATCGCTTGGAAATCAAGGGCGAATCGCAAACCTCTCTTGCTTAAGGGAGCCCGCCAGACAGGAAAGACTTGGCTTCTTAACGAATTCGCAAGCCAGCAGTATCGAAACGTCATTCGTTTTGACTTTATGCTCGAGCCGAGCACACGCTCGCTGTTCGATGGGAACCTCGACCCCAAGCGCATCATCTCCCAGATAGAACTCCTACGTGGCCAAACCGTAACGCCGGAAGACACGCTCATCATCTTCGACGAGATCCAAGAGGCGCCACGCGGGATCACCTCGCTCAAGTACTTCAACGAGCTTGCGCCCGAATACCATATCGTGGCAGCCGGTTCCTATATGGGCCTCGCGCTCCGACGCGAAAACGAGTCATTTCCCGTCGGCAAAATCGACCAGCTCACCATGCGTCCCATGGGGTTTGCTGAGTTCGTTCGTGCCGTCGACGGCAACCCGCTCGCCGACGCCATCCTTGCCGCAGACATGAACCTTCTAGCAAACGTTACCGAAAAGCTCGAGCACTTGCTCAAGGAATACCTTGTTGTCGGCGGTATGCCCGAAGTTGTCTCCACTTTCGCCGAGACACGCGACTTCATCGAAGCCCGAAGGCTTCAACAGCAAATCATCGAGGCTTACGAATCCGATTTTGGCAAACATGCACCCGCCCGCATCGTCGAGCGCATGAGGTTGGTTTGGAAATCCCTTCCCGGCCAGCTTGCAAAGGAAAACAAGAAGTTTGTCTATGGCGCCCTTCGTCCCGGAGCGCGCGCACGCGATTTCGAGGAAAGCCTCCAGTGGCTCACGGACTACGGAATCGTTCATAAGGTGCCACGTGTTTCCGCTCTAAAGGCGCCGCTCTCGAGCTACGAAGACCTCTCGGGCTTCAAACTGTTCTGCATCGACACCGGCATCCTCGGAGCGCTCTCCGGTCTCTCTCCGGCCATCGTTCTTAACGGATCCGCTGTTTTTACCGAGTTCAAAGGTTCGCTGACCGAACAATACGTCGCGCAGGAGCTTTTGCTCCAGGACAAAACTCCCGCGTATTGGTCCTCTACCTCCGGCAATGCCGAAACCGACTTTGCCATCGACCATGCGGGAACCGTGCTTCCACTTGAGGTCAAGGCGGCAGAGAACCTTAAAGCGAAGAGTCTGAAAATAGCCTGCGAAAAATTCAAACTCGAGCGTTGCGTGAGGAGCTCCCTGGCGGCATATAGAGACGAGGGCATGCTCATCAATATTCCGCTTTGGGAGATTGGGCAGATCGACAAGCTGGCATAGGCGCTGTGGGGACGCCCCGCAAGGACTGTCCCCAGGTGCCGGCAGAAAAGGAACGTCCCCAGGTGCCGGCTGTTGAGTTGCGGTGGAATAGGGACTGTTTGGTGCCCGAAAGGGCGATTTTAGTCCGTATTTCACCGCAACTTATTTAGAGGGTGCTGAGAGTGGGGGTCCAGGCGATGGTGGGGGTTGTGCCGTCGAGAGTCTCGTTGATGGTGGCGGCCATGCCGGCGAGGAGGCTGTTCTCGCTTACGGTGAGCGCATCGTAGCCGCCGGCACGCATGAGCTCGCGGATCACCACGGCGCCGGCCAGAATCACGCCCGCGCGCTTGGGCTGCACGCCCGGCAACGCGGCAATGCCTGCAACATCCAACGCAGACATGCGCTCGATAGCGGCCGAGATCTGCTCCATCGAAAGCTCGCGCAGGTGCACAAAGCTCGAGTCGTACGGCTCCAGCTCGTGGACCAGCGCCACGAGCGTGGTGACGGTACCGCCCACCGCGACCAGACGCTCTGCACGCTCAAAATTGCTCGGTAGGCCCTCAAAATAGGCGGAGAACTGCTCGCCCGCCCACGCGGCAGCAACCGCAAGCTCGTCGTCCGCGGGCGGCAACGCCGAGAAAAAGCGCTCCGTCACACGACGGCAACCGATGTCCAGTGAGCGCGTTCCCTCCAGCGCAAAGACCCCGTGCTCAGGCGCATAGACGCCCGTCGCGAGCTCCGTGGAGCCACCGCCCGAATCGGCGACGATGATGCGCTCGCCAGCAAAGTCGTGTGCCACGCCAAAAAACGTCAGGCGCGCCTCGACCTCGCCCGGAATCACCTGCGGTTCGAGCCCCAGATCGCGCAGACCGTCCAGCAGCAGCGCGGCATTGGACGCATCGCGCGCGGCACTCGTGCAGGTGGTGCAGACGCACGCGGCCCCAAAGGTACGGGCTTCGTCCACAAACATGCGGCACGCAGCGAGCACGCGCTCAACGGCCGCCTCGCAAAAGCGCCCCGTCGCGTCCACGCCCTCGCCCAAGTCGGTGATCTCGGTATGCTTGGACGATTCCACGATCGCCCCGGCCTCGACCTGCGCCAACACCAGTCGCGACGACACCGTTCCCAGGTCAATCGCGGCCACCTTATATCGTTTGCAATTTGTCATTGCGGGCTCCCCTCTGGGCGCTACTCGCCGCTGGACGCGACCGTCTGGCCTTCGACGCCGCTAAAACCAAACAGCATGTCGAGCGTCTGAATGTACCACGGCGCGTCCTTGCCGACTTCCTCAATCTCCTTGGCCACTTCGCTGGCCTTCTTGGCGTTTGAGGACTTTTTGCTCGACGACGAATCCGAATCCTCGTCCAGACCCTGTACTTCAATCCTCTTTTCGCCGGGCATCACCAAGCCCAGGTCCTCGGATGCCGCATCCTTGATACCCTCCTCCGAGAGCAGCTTGTCGACGCTTTTTTGCAGCCCATCATTGTATTGCTGGCGAATCTCGACCTGCTTGGCCAAGATGTCGCTCGAACGCTTTGCCACGTACAGGTCGCGCACGGGGAAATACAGGCTCACGAGCACCAGGGCGACGACGATGCCGATGAATAGCCCTCGCTGAGGACCGTGGGTAAAGTCGTAGATCGCCTTAATCACCGCGTTGTCGTTGGCGTAGCGCATAAAGTCCGAACCCGAAAGACGGCTCGAGGGCCTGCTCGATTTGTCGTGCGTCTGGGCCGAGGGACGCGACGCATGTGTCGAACGTGCCGGGCGCACCGGTCCATCTGTCGAAGTATTCACTTGAGCATTGGGGAGCGAGGTACTTGTCGGGCGCTGCGTGGAGCGGTCGGCGCCGGCGTAGGCGGACCCACCGAGCTGCACCGTGCGCGCACGGCGAGGCGACGGCTCACGCGAACCGGCGGAATAGTACCTGTTGTCGTAAATCTGATCCATGTGCGCCTTGTGCGGTTGAGGTTTGTTTGCGCTAAGTCATTTAGTTATAGCACGAGAGCCCGCACCGCCTTCGCCAGCCTTTGCTCGACATAAAAAAGGCGCTGAGCCATATGGCCCAGCGCCCACAGCGCTTTGCGGCGTCCAGCCAAGGCGGGGCGGAGCCGAGTCAACCCCGCCCCCGCGCGCACCGCTTATTTAGCGAATGTTGTAAAACGCGGCCTTGCCGGCGTAGCGCGCGCTGCCCTCGAGCTCGTCCTCGATGCGGATGAGCTGGTTGTACTTGGCGATACGGTCGCTGCGGCACGGGGCGCCCGACTTGATCTGGCCGGCGTTGACGCCCACGACCAGGTCGGCGATCGTGGAGTCCTCGGTCTCGCCGGAGCGGTGGCTCACGATGCAGGCGTAACCGGCCTCCTTGGCGGTCTCGATGGCCTCGAGCGACTCGGTGAGCGTACCGATCTGGTTGACCTTGACCAGGATCGCGTTGGCGGCACCCAGCTCGATGCCCTTCTTGAGGCGCTCGGTGTTGGTGACGAACAGGTCGTCGCCCACCAGCTGCACCTTGTTGCCAATGCGACGGGTGAGCTCGACCCAGCCGTCCCAGTCCTCCTCGGCCATGCCGTCCTCGATGGAGATGATGGGATAGGTGTCGACGAGCTTCTCCCAGTAATCGACCATCTGGGCGCTCGTATACTCAACGCCCTCGCCCTTGAGCTCGTACATGCCGGTCTCAGCGTTGTAGAACTCGGTCGAGGCCGGGTCCATGGCGTACATGAAGTCGACGCCGGGCTTAAAGCCGGCCTTCTCCACGGCCTTGGTGATGTACTCGAACGGCTCGGCATTGGTCTTAAGGTTGGGGGCAAAGCCGCCCTCGTCGCCCACGCCGCCGCCCAGGCCGGCCTCGTGCAGCACGCCCTTGAGGGTGTGGTATACCTCGGCGCACCAACGCAGGCCCTCGGCAAAACTCGGGGCGCCCACCGGCATGATCATGAACTCCTGGAAGTCAACGTTATTGTCGGCATGCACGCCGCCGTTGAGGATGTTCATCATGGGCGTGGGCAGCAGATGGGCGTTGACGCCGCCCAGGTACTGGTACAGCGACAGGCCCGCCGACTCGGCAGCGGCGCGGGCGACGGCCAGCGACACGCCCAGGATGGCGTTGGCACCGAGCTTGGTCTTGTTGGGGGTACCGTCCGCGGCAATCAGCGCGGCATCGACGGCGCGCTGGTCGAAGGCGTCGAGACCCACGACGGCGTTAGCGCACTCGTTGTTGACGTGCTCGACGGCCTGCGAAACGCCCTTGCCCAGGTAGCGGCCCTTGTCGCCATCGCGCAGCTCGCAGGCCTCAAAGGCGCCGGTCGAAGCACCCGAAGGCACCATTGCGCGGCCAAAGCTGCCGTCCTCGAGCACGACCTCGACCTCGACGGTGGGATTGCCGCGGCTGTCGAGCACCTCGCGACCGTAGACGTCCAAAATATCGCTCATGTTGTCTCCCTCTCACTTGGAAACGTAGTGGATGAAAGCGACCGGCTGACCGTGCACCGTCGGTGCGCCTCCGTAAGTTAGCCATGTCGCACTTTTTGCATTATGCCCTAAGTTAGCCGAGGGATACACTTGATTTTCGAAAAATTTAGCGGGAACGATGAGGCATGTCAGCCCGTCGTTCCCGCAGTCTTACTCCTCCGCCTTTGCGGCATCCCACAGGTCGTTGAGGCCGTGGGTCGAAAGCTCGGCAAGATCTACGTGGGCATCGGCCGCCATCTGCTCCATCGCGGCCCAGCGGCGGCGGAACTTTGCCGTGCTGGCACGAAGGGCGCTCTCGGCGTCAATGCCCTCCTTGCGCGCGACGTTGACCAAGGCAAAGAGCAGGTCGCCAAACTCCATTTCGCGCTCGGGCGAGCCAGGGGCCTCGGCCTCAAACTCGGCACGCTCCTCGGCGACCTCGTCCCACACATCCTGGACCGTCTCCCACTCAAAGCCCACGGCAGCTGCCTTGCGCGAGACCTTCTGAGCCTGCATCAGCGCCGGCAGATGCGTGGGCACGCCGTCGAGCAGGCCCTCGGGCGCAGCCTCGCCCGCTGCCACGGCCCTGTCCTTGGCGGCCTTCTCAGCAAGCTTGACCTCGTCCCAGATCTTGAGCACCTCGTCGGAGTTATCGGCATCCGCATCGCCAAACACGTGTGGGTGGCGGCGGGTGAGCTTGGCGTCGATATCGCGTGCCACATCGGCCAGCGTAAACTCACCGGCGTCCGCCGCAATCTGCGCATGCAGTACCACCTGCAGGAGCACGTCGCCGAGCTCCTCACGCAGGTGCGCCGCGTCGTCCGCCTCGATGCAATCGAGCGCCTCGTAGGCTTCCTCGATCATGTTCTTGCCGATGCTCTGGTGCGTCTGCTCGCGGTCCCACGGGCAGCCGTCGGGCTGACGCAGGCGCCAGATGGTCTGCACCAGATGCTGCAGCTCGGTCGACGCGTCTACCAGCGTGGACAGATCGCGCGAGCCCTCGGCATTTTGCTGAGCCATGTGCTGCGCCATGGTTAGTCCTCCTCCATGATCACGTGACGGAACGCACCGCCCTCGTAGATGCCGTAGCTGTGCGTACCGTCTTTGGGAATGCTCACGCTGCCGGGATTGAAGAGCCACAGGCCCGGGTGCGCCTCGCTTGCCTCGTTAACCTTGATGTGCGTGTGGCCGTAGACGAGCGCGGAGCCCTCGGGCAACGCGGGCGCGTGGTCGACGCTGTTGTGCATGCCGGCGCCAAAGACGTGGCCGTGTGTCAGGAACAGCTCGCGGCCGGTCTCGTCGAACAGCGTGGCGCAGTCGGCCATGACGGGGAAGTCGAGCACCATCTGGTCGACCTCGGCGTCACAGTTGCCGCGCACCGCGATGATGCGGTCGGCCAGGGCGTTGAGCAGCGGAATCACACGCTTGGGGGCATAGTCGCGCGGCAGGTCGTTGCGCGGGCCGTGGTAGAGCAGGTCGCCCAGCAGCACGATGCGGTCGGGCTGCTCGGACTCGATGGCGGCGCAGAGGCGTTCGGTCCAATATGCCGAGCCGTGGATGTCGGAGGCGATGAGGTATTTCATGGTGGTCCTTTCGGGTGGGGTTGATAGGATTGGTGCAGCGCGTCGTTGGCCTGTGTCACTCAAATCGCAGTGCCGCGGCTTGCGCCGCCTGCATCACGCGCTGGAGCGGCACGTCGTGCTCACGGGCAAGACGAGCGCAGTCTTCGTACTCGGGCGCCGCGCGCTCGCTGCCATCGGGCAGGGTTGCCACCTTGACGGACACCTCGCCCCATAGCGTCGTTACGCGCTCAAAGCGGCGTGGCAGGCAAACGCGCTCCATAACCTGGCGACGGATGCCGTTGGTCGTGGTTTCCAAAAAGATAATCGTCTGCAGGCGTTCGATATCCTCATGCGAGCAAATCACTTGCAGCTGCCAGCTGGGGCGGCCTTTTTTGCAATAGAGGGGCAGCCAGTGCACCTCGCGCGCACCGGCCTCGCGCAGGCGGTCGGCGGCATAGGCGAGCACCTCGGGCGACGCGTCGTCGATGTCGCACTCCAGCTTGACGATGGTCTCGGGCGCATCGGTCTCGCGGGACAGCGGGGATGTGCTATCGCATTGCATACGGTCCGGATCCTTTCCGCGCGGGCTCGTTTTGTTCATCCAAACGCTAGCACATCGGACGTGGCACAGGCGTGACTTTCGTCCGTCGCCGCCCTCGCTCCTATCCAAACATGTACATCAGCCTCAAAACATGTCATTATTTGCAGCTTTTGGAGGCTGATGTGCATGTTTTGACGCGGGGCCGATGCTGCGTGGCGACCCTCGCATTCAACCCACCTTTCCAGTCGATTTCAGCCCCCAGCGCGCTCGTCGCATCGAGGGCCACGCCATTACAATGAAGCGGATTCGCTTGACGCAAAGGAGCTGCCATGTCTGCTTGCCCGCTGGTCGATTGCCACACCCACACCTCGTTTTCGGACGGACATGCCTCGTTTGAGGAAAACGTCCGCGCTGCCGTGGCCGCTGGCTGCCGGATCATGGTCTCGACCGACCACCTCACCTTACCCGCCAGCATGGATGCCAACTGCGAGGTGCAGGTTGTCGAGGGCGACTTGCCGGCACATCGTCTGGCTTTTGAGGATGCTCGCAAGCTTGCCGCGCAGATTGCGCCGGAGCTCAGCTTTATCTATGGCTTTGAATGCGATTGGTACGAGGGCTGCGAGCCTTTGGTTGAGCGCTGGTCCCAGGGCGCCGTCGTGCGCCTGGGCAGCGTGCATTGGATTGGCAACCCAGGCGATATCATGGCCGGCGCCGCGGGTACGGCGGGAACGGAAAACGTCGCTCGTCCCGATACACCCGATTCCCTTTGCGGTTGGATCGACGACGACACCAACCTGCACGTTTGGGAAAACCTGGGGGTACGCGGCGTGTGGGAGCGCTACGTCGACGACTGGTGCCGCGCCTGCGAGAGCCCGCTCAACTTTGATGTAATGGCTCACCCCGACCTGGTCATGCGCTTTTCGAAGGAAGGCTTTGCGCCCGACTTTGACCCCGCACCGTTTTGGCAGCAGATGGCCGAGTGCGCGCACGATACGGGCCGCCGCGTTGAGGTCTCGACGGCCGCACCGCGTAAGGGCTTGGACGACTACTACCCCGCAACCAGTCTTTTGCGCTGCTTTGCCCATGCCGAAGTGCCGATCACCTTTGGCTCGGACGCGCACCGCGCCTGCGATATCTGCTGGAGCATCCGCGAGGCCCAGGCCCACGCCTACGACTGCGGTTATCGAACCTACGATATCCCCCACCTCACCGGAGAATGGGAGTCCACGCCCCTCGCCTAAGACTAGTGGCGGCGGGCGTTGAGTTCGCCGGCCAGCTCGTCGAGGGTGATACCGTAGCGTTCGAGCGTTACGAGCAGATGGTAGACCAGGTCGCCAGCTTCGTAGCGGATGTGGTCGTGGTCGTTGTCCTTGCAGGCCATGATCACCTCGCTCGCCTCCTCGGCAAGCTTCTTGAGCAGCTCATCCTCGACGTCGGTCAACAGACGGGCGGTATAGCTCTCCTGCGGCGATGCGTCGCGACGGCCGTGAATCACCTCGGCCAGTCCCGTCAGCGTCTCGCCGATATTTCCCGGCTGCACGTTAGCTGTTCTGACTCCCATGGTTATTTCCTCTCGTTACTGCAGCGTAAAGTAGGTACCGGTCTCATCGAACCGAGGCTTTGCGCCCTTTTTCTCAAAGAACTCGACGATGACGGCATGGGCCTTATCGAGCCTTTCTTTCTCGGCCTCGAGCCAAAGCGACTGCGCCCCGCAGGCATCAGTCAGGTGCACGCGGCATGGCACGCCCGCGCGGAGGAGCTCGGTGTTGCAGTCGGCGACCTCGAACGGCGTCACGACTTTCATCGCGCTCCCCCTTCCACGCGCTTAAAGAAGCAGGTACGGTTGCCGGTGTGGCAGGCCGGACCCGGCGAGTCGACCTTGACCAGCAGCGTATCGCTATCGCAGTCGGCCCAGAGCTCCTTGACCTCCTGCATGTTGCCGCTCGTCGCGCCCTTGTTCCAGAGCTCCTGGCGGCTGCGGCTCCAAAACCACGTGGTGCCGGTCTTGAGCGTCAGCCCCACCGATTCCTCGTTCATCCAAGCAACCATAAGCACCTCACCAGTGTCATATTGCTGAACCACACAAGGAATCAATCCTTTGGCGTCGTATTTAAGATCCGCTGGAGTAGTAATTTCTCTCATTTCAATTCCCCAATTTAAACATCGCCGGAAGGTCGGGTGCCCGGACAAGCCGCAGCATTAGAAGTCCAGCCTCACAGGAATACCCTGCGACGCCATATACTCCTTCACCTGGCGAATGCTGAAGGTTCCAAAGTGAAAGACGCTGGCCGCCAGCACGGCGTCGGCTTCGCCCTCGATCACACCCTCGGCAAAATGCTCGAGCGTACCCACGCCGCCGCTCGCGATGACGGGAATCGGCACCGCGCGCGCCACGGCGCGGGTGAGCGCCAGGTCAAATCCGGCCTTGGTGCCGTCGCGGTCCATGCTGGTCAGCAGGATCTCGCCGGCGCCACGACGAGCCGCCTCCTCGGCCCACGCCACCGCGTCGATACCCGCAGCGTTGCGACCTCCTGCGGTAAAGACCTCCCACCTATCGGCACCCGGCTCTCCGGGCAAACCGACGCGCTTGGCATCGATCGCCACGACCACGGCCTGGCTGCCAAACGCCGCGGCAGCCTGGCTGATCAGCGACGGGTCACGCACGGCGGCAGAGTTGAGCGACACCTTATCGGCACCGGCGGCAACCATGGTCCGCATGCCCGCCAAGTCGCGGAAACCGCCACCCACGGTATAGGGAATAGCGAGCTCCTCGGCCGCATGCGCCGCCATCTCGATAGTCGTCGCACGGTTGTCGCTCGTGGCGGTAATGTCCAGGAAGACGACCTCGTCCGCACCCTCGCGGTCATAGGCACGCGCCAGCTCCACCGGATCGCCCGCATCGCGTAAGCTCACAAAGTTGACGCCCTTGACCACACGGCCGTCCTTGACGTCCAGGCAGGGAATCACGCGCTTGGTAAGCATGGGCTACTCCTCCCCTCGGGCGGCGGCCAGCGCCTGTGCCAGCGTAAAGTTGCCCTCGTAGAGAGCGCGACCGGTGATGGCACCCTCGATGGCGTCCTCACCCACCGCGGCAAGCGCGCGGATATCGTCGAGCGTCGAGATGCCACCCGATGCCACGACGGGAAAGCCCGCGACCTCGGCCACATGGCGATACGCCGCCACATCGATGCCCGCCTGCATGCCATCGCGCGCGATGTCGGTATACACCAGATGCTTAAAACCCAGCTCGGAAAGCTGCGCCACGGCATCGTCGAGTGCCACGCCCGCGCCGTCGCGCCAACCATTCACCTTGACCTGACCGTCGCGCGCGGCGATGTCTGCCACCAGTAACTCGCCAAAGCCTTGGGCCGCCACCTCGGCAAAACCCGGCTCGGTCACCAGCACGGTGCCCAGCGCGATGCGACGCGCGCCGTAGCCGGCCAGTTCGTCGATGCGTGCAAGCGAGCGAACGCCGCCACCCACGTCCGCGGACAGACCGTCGACGCCGCAGATGGCCTTGATCGCCGCTGAATTGGCAGCGCATGTGTTCTCGTCCTCGCCAAAGGCAGAAGACAGGTCTACGACGTGCACCCAGCTTGCGCCCTGCTCGGCAAACGAGCGGGCAACGGCCACGGGGTCGTCGGAATATACCTTGCAGCGGCTGCGGTCGCCGCGCTCCAGGCGCACGACCTTGCCGCCGATCAGATCGATTGCGGGAAACAGGATCATCGGCCGGCCTCCTCGACGATGTTGACGAAGTTCTTAAGGATGCGCTGACCCAGCGCGGAGGATTTCTCGGGATGGAACTGGCAGCCCCACACGTTGCCATGGCGCACGATGCACGGGAAGCTCCGCGTATAGTGCGTGCGCGCCAGCACATCGGCGGCATCGGCATCGTCGGCCACCGCGTAGCTGTGGGTGAAATACATGTTGGCACCCTCGGCAAAACCAGTAAGCAGCGGATCGGCCGCACCGGTGGGCGTCATGTGCACCTGGTCCCAGCCCACGTGCGGCACCTTCAGGCGACTCGACTCCAGGCGCGTGCACGAACCGCACATAATACCCAGGCCATCGACCCAGGGGCCACCGGCCTGCTGGGGGGTGTTGCCATCGGCAACCGCGCCCTCGTCCGCAGGCACGCCTTCGTTGCCGCGCTCAAAAAATAGCTGAAGGCCCAGGCAGATACCGAGCAGCGGAGTTCCGGCGGCGACGGCATCGAGCACCGCGTCCGCCTCGCCGCTCTGGCGCATAAAGGCGATCGCGTCATAGAACGCGCCCACGCCCGGGATGACCAGGCCGTCGGCATTACGGATCTGCTCCGGATCGTCCGATGTGCAGGCGGCGGCACCGGCGCGCGCAAGCCCGCGCGCAACGCTCGACAAGTTGCCCTTGTGGTAGTCAACCACCACGATCTTCGGTTCGCCCACGCGACCCCTCCACTTCTCATCATCCAAAACCACCACAAAGGTGCCTGTCCCCTTTGTGGTGGTTTTACCCTTGTGACGGTTACAGCGATCCCTTGGTGCTGGGGATGCCCTGCACGCGGGGATCGAGCTCGCAGGCGTGGCGCATCGTGCGACCCACGGCCTTAAAGGCGGCCTCGATAATGTGATGCGAGTTGCCGCCCGCCAGCTCGCGCACGTGCAGCGTGAGCTTGGCATCGCGCGCAAAGGCGTAGAAGAACTCGACGGCCAGCTCGGTATCGAAGCTGCCCACGCGCTCGGTCGGCACGGGCAGCTCGCAGTAGGCCTGCCCGCGGCCCGAGATATCCACGGCGGCCATCACGAGCGTCTCGTCCATGGCGATCGCCGCGTCGGCAAAGCGCGTAATACCCGCTTTATCGCCCAGCGCCTGGCAAAACGCCTCGCCCAGCACAATGCCCGTGTCCTCGACGGTATGGTGTGCGTCGACCTCCACGTCGCCCGCCGCGTGTACCGTCAAATCGAACAGACCATGGCGACCAAAGGCGTTGAGCATATGGTCGAAAAACGGCACGCCGGTCGAGATATCGCACACGCCGCTCCCGTCCAGGTCGAGCTTAACGACAATGTCGGTCTCCCCCGTCTTGCGGGTCACCTCGGCATAACGGCCCATCTACATTTCCTCCTTCACCAGCGCGGCAAACGCGGCCAGCACCTCGTCGTTTTCCTGCGGGGTGCCCACGGTAATGCGCAGGCAGTCCGCGAGCCCCGGCGCGTAGCTAAAGTCGCGCACCAAAATCGAATACTCGTCGCGCAGACGCTCGCGCACGCGCGTGGCATGCGGCGTGCGCGCGAGCACAAAATTCGCCGCGCTCGGCCATACCTCCACGGGCAGGCCCTCGGCAGCCATTGCGCGTAGGGCGCACAGCTCGCGCTCGCGCTCGGATGCAACCTGCGCCACCACGGGCGCGTATGCATCGCGGGCACGCACGCAGGCAAGCGCTGCGGCCTGGCTCAGCACGTTGACCGAGTAGATCTGGCGAATCGCCGCGAACACGTCGATGACCTCGGACGCCGCGATCACATAGCCCAGACGTGTGCCGGCGGCGCCAAACGCCTTGGACAGCGTATGCAGAATCACCAGGTCGGGATGCTCGGCGATAAGTCCCTGCGCCGTGGTGGCCGCGCCAAACGAATCGTCGGCAAACTCAACGTAGGCCTCGTCGACCATCACCATGCCGGGGCACGCATCGC
The DNA here is from genome assembly GCA_048168905.1 of Collinsella sp. Classification (GTDB taxonomy): domain Bacteria; phylum Actinomycetota; class Coriobacteriia; order Coriobacteriales; family Coriobacteriaceae; genus Collinsella. The sequence goes on from DBEXMY010000041.1 coordinate 12,922, forward strand.
ACAGGGCAGCGACAAAGTCGAGCGGCGCCACATCGCCCGTGGGATTGTTGGGCGAGCTCACGATCGCAAGGTTGCACTCGGGTGCGGCCGCGAGCACAGCTGCCTGGTCGAGCTCAAAGGTCGCGGGGTCGCGCCACACGTCGCGCACCTCGGTCTGACAGAGCGATGCAAAGAACGCATACTCGCTAAAGCACGGCGGACAGTTGAGCAGGGTCCGCCCCGTGCCGCCAAACGCCAGCAGGTAGTTATAGAGCAGCTCGTCGCCGCCGTTGCCCACGCAGATATTCTCGCGCGTCACGCCATGCCAGGCGGCCAGCTCGTCGCGCAGGTCGTTGGACATGGGATCGGGATAGCGGTTGAGCGGTGTGGCGGCAAGCGCCGCATCAACCGCCTCGCGCACGCCGACCGGCACGTGATAGGTGTTCTCGTTTGCCGAAAGGTTGATGCGCGTGGGCGTAAAGTTGGGATCATAGGGCTCGATGCCAGACAGGTAGGGCTGGACGAGCTCCTTCATGCGCGGCGTCAGCTCGGCCATGTTAGGCCTCCTCGCCGGTCGCGCTAGCGGAAGCCAGGTCCACGCCCTCGGCGACCGTCGCGGTCGTATCGCCCGGCCAGGCGACCTTGGTCAGGTCGGCCGCGGCCAGCGACTCGGCACTCACGGCATCCTCGCCCTGTTCCAGCACACGGCGACGAAGAGCGGCGGAAAGTGCGTGCGCCCATAGACCCTCGGCCTCGGCCAGACGCTGCGTAGCAGGAGCGTCGGAAAGCAGGCCTTCGGGCGTATAGCAAATGACGCTCGAGCGCTTAACGAACTCTTCCACCGAAAGCGGGTTGGAGAACAGGGCCGTGCCGCCGGTCGGCAGCGTGTGATTGGGGCCAGCGACGTAATCGCCGAGCGGCTCGGAGCTCCAAGCGCCCACAAAGATGGCGCCGGCGTTGCGAATACCGCCGAGCAGGCCCATCGCGTCCTTGCAGTGCAGCTCAAGGTGCTCGGGCGCCACGGTGTTCACGGCCTCGACGGCGGCAGCCATGTCGGCGGCAACCACGATGGTGCCCTCGTTATCGAGCGAGGCGCACGTGATCTCGGCGCGCGGGGACTGCGCCACCAGGATGTCGATGCCGGCCTCGACCTCGCGCGCAAACTGCTCGTCGCAGGTCACCAGATAGCAGGCTGCCAGCGGATCGTGCTCGGCCTGGGCCATCAGGTCTGCCGCGACCACCATGGGCTTGGCCGTGGCATCGGCCAGCACGCAGACCTCGGACGGGCCGGCGACCATGTCGATGCCCACATCGCCCGAAACAATCTGCTTGGCCGCAGCGACAAAGGCGTTGCCCGGGCCGGTAATCTTGTCGACACGCGGAATGGTCTCGGTGCCGTACGCCAGCGCGGCCACGGCCTGGGCGCCGCCCACCATATAGATCTCGTCCACGCCGCCGAGCTTGGCCGCGGCAAGCGTGTAGGGGCTGATCAGGCCGTCCTTTTGCGGCGGGGTCACCATGACCACGCGCCTGACGCCGGCGACCTTGGCGGGAATGGCGTTCATGAGCACGGTGGAGGGATACTGCGCGCGACCGCCCGGCACGTAGATGCCGGCAGCCGCGAGCGGGGTCACCTTAACGCCGAGCATCGTGCCATCCGGGCGCGTGGTAAACCAGCTCTGCTCGACCTCGCGCTGGTGGAACTCGCGAATCTGACGCGCGGCCTTCTCGAGCGCGGCGACAAAGGCCGGGTCGAGGCCCTCGAGCGCGGCATCGATCTGCTCTTGCGGCAGACGGAAGCTCTGCAGCTCAACACCGTCAAAACGCTGACAGTAATCGCGCACCGCGGCATCGCCGTTGGCACGCACGTTGGCCACGATATCGCGAGCGGCGTCGACGATGTTTTGCGGCAGCACGCCCTTGCGGTTGAGTTGGTTGGTAACGAGGCGCTCACCGGGAGCAAGCTTGATGGTCTTCATATCGGTATCCCCTATCGGTCGAGGTTGTGTTCGAAAAACGAGAGACCGGGCGGCGGCGCCAATCGGCCCGCAGCCCGGACGTTGGGGCGCCCGTGCGCGCTCGCGCTATTGTGCCGAGCCCGCGACGGGCTCAAAATGCTTGTCCTTCACGGCCGCGGCCAGGCGATCTGCCAGGTTGCGCACGCGCGGATCCAGGCGTGCGGCGCCCGGATTGACAAAGAAGCGGGCCGTGCAGTCCATAATGCGGCCGGTGATGACCAAGTCGTTGTCGCGCAGGGTGGCACCAGTGGCGGTAATGTCCACGATGCGATCGGTCATGCCGACGATGGGCCCCAGCTCGATATTGCCGTGCAGCGAAACGATGTCGGCGTTCACGCCGCGCTCGGCATACCAGGCACTCGCGATACGCGGGTACTTGGTTGCCACGCGAAGCGACCCGCGGCGGGCATAGTTGCGCTCGGCCTGACCGGCGCGCCATGCGGGCTCCGCCTCAATAAAGGTGCACAGGCCGTAGCCCAAATCGACCAGCTGCAGCAGGTTGAGGTCGGCCTCGATGAGCGAGTCCCAGCCGCAGATGCCGCAGTCGGCACCACCGCAACCCACAAAGGCGGGTGCATCGCTGGGTCGCACGATGACAAACTCGATATCGCCGACCGCGCCCTCGCCGGCACGCGTGTCGCGACCGCGCACGATCAGGTGACGGCCGGGGTCGCGCAGCTCAGAGACGTCCAGACCCGCGGCCTCGAGCACGTCGAGCGTGTCGGCCTTAAGCGAGCCCTTGGGCACGGCGATGTGCAGCGGACCTTCGGCCCCACGACCCACGGCGTGGTCACCATCGGGGGCAGCGTCCTCGGCCGAAGTACGCGCGGCCTCCAGGCGCTCGAGCGAAAAGGCAAAGCCCGCCGCCGGTACCTCGATGCCGTCGCCAAATGCGCCGGTAAAGATGGAGTCGTAGCGTCCTCCCGAACCGACCGGATCGGGCAGGCCGCCGGCATAGGCCTTAAAGACCAGGCCCGTGTAGTAATCGAACGAGTTCATGATGGAGAAGTCGAACGACAGCACCTGGGCATCCTCGGGGGCCAGGCCCTCGACCAGGGCGCGCAGCTCGCGCGTCAGCGGCGCGACGATACCGGCGGCCTCCAGCAGCGCGTCCACACGGTCGAGCACCTCGGCACCACCGTGCAGGCGTGGCAGCTCGCTAATGGCGGCCTTGACGGCATCGGACTCGACGCTTACCGCCACGCGGGCATCGAGGCCCACAAAGTCGTTGGCATGCACGCAGCGCAGGGCCTCGGTAGCCAGCTCACGATCCTCGCACGCCGCAAGCAGCTCCTTAAACGGACGCACGCTACCTGCGATAATGCGCGCATCGGGCAGCGCCAACTTGCGCACGGCCTCGGCCACGAGCGAGACAATCTCGACATCGCCCGCGGTATCGCCCGCGCCGATAAGCTCAAAACCCAGTTGCGTAAACTGACGCGAGCCGCCGGCATTGCGCTGACACTCGCGGACCACCGGCGCCTCATAGCGCAGGCGCAGCGGCAGATCGGCCGCGCGCATGCGAGTCGAAACCAGGCGAACGATCGGCAGCGTGTTGTCGGGACGGACCACCAGCAGGCGACCATCATCGTCAAAGAGCTTAAACGGCGTGTCCGCAATGCGGCCGCCCTCCTCGAGTGAGCCCTTGTCCTCGAGCAGTGGCGTCTCGACCGGCAGGTAATGATGCTCCCTAAAGCAGCCCTTCACCGTACATGCGATCTCCTCGCGCGCCTGAGCCTCCTCGGGCAATATGTCCCGGAATCCCCACGGTGTGGCCGTCATCTGGTGAGCCTCCTCATGCTGTGTTTCATATAGAGCAGAAGACCGGCATAGCTCCGCCGGTCTTCTGGGTACTTTAGCATACTAGAGTGTTTGCGGGGAGAATCGTCCTCCTCGGCTCACAGCGTATTCATTTGGAAACATAGGGGAAAGCGCGTCCCGCCCGCCAGCCAAAAACTGGGATGCGGTTTCCGGTTGAGGTCCTCAGCGGAAAGTGTGTCCCATTCTGAGCGCCTGTTCTGGGACGTGCTTTCCGCCAGAAGCCTCAAGCGGAAAGCACGTCCCGTTTCTCAAAAAGCGTCAAACGCCAACTCGGCGCCCTGTCCCACTTAGGCGCCAATCGCGCGTCGGTACTCCGCCATAACCTGAGCGTCGGCTGCCGCGGGATTGGCAAAATAGCGCCAGTCATAGGTCTCGGCCGAAACAACTCCGCGATAGCCGCGCGCCACCAGCCTATCTAGGTCGGCGCGCATATCGCGGTCGCCGTCACCCCAAGCAAGATGCGTCGTGCCGTCTGCCGCAACATCGACAAAATGCACGTGGGCGACATCATCGCCAAGCAGATCGAAATAATCGTCGATGGTATCCCCTGCCACCGCCATAGCGCCCAAATCCAGACACGCCTTAAGTGCCGGATGATCAACTGCCTCGATCATGCGCTTCGTGTCGGCCGCCGAGTTCACGATCATCGACTCAACCGGCTGTAGGGCCTCGAGCACCAGTCGCACGCCGCGCTCTCCCGCATGCTCGGCAATCGCACGCAGCATCGAGGCGCTGCGACCCCACGCGTCCTCGATCGGCTCGTTCAAAAATGCCCAGCCGCTCGAGACCATGACCTGCTCGGCTCCAAGTTCCGCCGCGATATCCACAACGTTCTTAAAGTACGCGAGCGTGCGGGCACGCGCCTCATTCCCGCGCGCCGCGATATTCCACGGCTTGGGGTTGTTCTGTTCGGGACAAAGCCCCACAACCCGAACCCCATACCGGTGTGACAGCTCCCGCACCTGCTCGAGCGAATCGTATCCATGGCAATCGACATACAGATGCATCGCCCCGGTCCAAAGCTCGCAACACGTGTAGCCCGAAGCCGACGCCGAAGAAAAGAACTCCTCAAGGTCAAAATAACGATGGCTGATATTCATGACGGCAAGCTGGGGATAGCTCATAATTACTCTCCAACCCAAGCGAGGCCCCGTTCCATATAGGAGCGAGGCCCAATTACACAAACGTTATTTGCTCTTAGTAGTCGAACTGGTGATAGTAGCGACGGTAGTTGAGGTTGTGCTTGGTGACCGTCTCGTAGTAAGCGGCAAGGCGGTCGGTCACGAGCACCGTCAGAATCCACGGGGACACGATGACGCGGAACTCGTCGTCAAGGCCGGGGATCGCGAACTCGGCGGTGTCGATGATGTTGATGTCGGTGTCGCCGGTCACGCCGCGGGTCAGGAACGCGCGGACGCGCTCG
>DBEXMY010000042.1:0-4456 GCA_048168905.1 Collinsella sp.
GACGTGCCCGCTGCCGGCAAGAGTTTGGCAGAACAGCTCGAGGCTTGGCAGTCCGAGCTCCTGCGCTAGCCATTGATACAAAGCAACCTGTCCCCGATGCGCCAATCTTCGATGCGCCTGGGGCGGGCTCGACCGCTATACTGGTTCGTGCCGAAATCGATCTAGAACGGAATGCCGTATATGAAAATCAATCACGCGATTCTGCATATCCTGGACTTTGACTCTGCCGTCAACGTCATGAGCCAGCGAGAGCTCGATATCGAGAGCCGTACCGTGCGCAACTTCGTGACCACGCATCTGCGCCGCGCACGCACCTCGGCCGACAATAAACGCGCCACGTTTGCCGAGAACTCCGCATTCGGCGGCGAGCTCAAGGGCTATTTCTTTGGTGAGCGTGAGTTCGTGGACCTGTCTCAGCAGATTGCGGAGTTCATCTCTTCCGAACTTACCAAGGCCGAGAAAGCCGAGTCCACTGACGTGCTTGTGGCGGACTTTGATGACGATGAGGATGCCCGCTGGTTTGCCGTGATGCTGCTGGGCTCCAAGCAGGCTTTTATGCACGAGGTAGGTCGCGAAGAGGGCGAGGTGCGCAACGACATTGCGCGCCACTACTCCATTCTGCCGAATCCCTCGCAAAAGGTGCCGAGCTATGCAATCGTGCGTGCAAGCACCATGGAGATCGGCTATGTGGACAAGAAACGCAAGATCGCCGGCGAGGACCGTATGCTTATTCCCGATGGCCTGCTGCAGTGCGACACGGGCGTGTCGGGTAAGGAGGTCATCGACACCGTGACGCGTGTGGTCGAGGAAGTCGCCGAGGAGCACGGTGCCAACACGGCTGTAGCGCTCGCTAAGGTTAAGGCTGCCGTTGCCGAGAAGGTTGAGGATGACGAGGAGCTGCCGCCTTGGGATATCGTCGATGAGGTCTTTGAGGACGAGCCGGTCATCAAGGAGAGCGTGCGCGCGGCACTGACCGAGGAGAAAGTTCCCGAGCGCGTTCCCGTGGAGCGCAAGCAAGTTGAGCGCGCGGCCGTGCGTAATCACAAGATCCGTACCGACACGGGTATCGAGATCAGCTTCCCGGCCGAGATGGGTTCGAACTCCGAGTACATCGAGTTTGTCAACGAGCCCAACGGCCTCATCTCCATCGAGCTCAAGAATATCGGCAGCATCGAGAATCGATAGGGCTTTTTTCTTTGTGATAAAAATCTGGATTATATTTTGAAGTATACTTTGAAATATAATCCAGATTATTTTTTGGAGGTCAAAATGTCCCCACTTGTTCTGGAAAAACCGGTGTTTACAAAAGACCAGGTTGTTTCGGCTACCGAAGCAAGCAAGTCTTTATCTGCCATTCGTAAACGCGCAAAACGCGCACCACAGTTCATTGCCGATCATAACGATATCGATACCGTGATTATCGACTATGCCGCCTATGAGGAAATGTACGGTGCGCTGCAGTATCTGCACGAACTTGAGATAAATCGCATTGCTGCGGATCGAGTCAAGCATGGTCCGCATGAGTTTGTTCCGTTTGAGGACGCCTTAACTGCCGAGGAGCTCGCGGAGCTTGAGTCGATGGATCCGGACGCGATTCCTGACGAGGATCTTTTCGAATGAGTGGGCATTTTGTTGTCGGCTTTTTGAATCGAGACGTCGAGAAGGAATATCAAAAACTAGATGGATCCCAGCGCAGGCTCGTCCGTATTGCCGTCGCAAAATTAAAGACGCGCGCTGATGAAATCGGAACGCCGCTTCACGGCGAGCTCGCCGGCTGTAAAAAGATTAAATGGCGGAATGCAGGACTCCGAATGGTCTTCCGAATCCGAGAGGACGGAATGGTTGAGATTGCCGAGATTGTGGCAATAGGGCGGCGCGATCGTTCCGAGGTCTATAAGACGGCCGTAGGGCGCCTGTCAAAGCAACCCGCCATGGTTGAATACGACGGAACCCTGAGATGATGAAGGCCGAAGCTCCGATGGTGCTTCGGCCTTTTTTGTTTTCGGCTTGGTTGCTGACATTGCGTCGGAGGTTGAGCATACGTCAGCGAAAACGCCCCTAGGCGAGCAAGGTGACGTGAAAGAGGAGGGAAGCGTACTTCGGTACGCGACCGACGATTGAACGTCAGATTGCCGCCTAGGGGCGTTTGCAGCGTCGAGTCGTTACGGCGTTTGGTAAAACGCCGTAACTATTAAAGCTGGCGCAGGCCCTCTTCCAGGCCGGTCTTGCTGTCGGTCTGGGCGTCGCGCATCTTGATAACGCGGGCGGGGACACCGGCCACGACGGCGCCGGCGGGGACGTCCTCGACGCACACGGCACCGGCAGCCACGACGGCGCCCTTGCCCACGCGTACGCCCTCCAGAACCACGGCGTTGGCGCCAATCATGACATCGTCCTCGATGATGACGGGCGTGGCGCTCGCGGGCTCAACGACGCCTGCCAGTACAGTGCCGGCGCCGATGTGGCAGTTCTTGCCCACGGTTGCGCGGCCGCCCAGCACGGCGCCCATATCGATCATGGAACCCTCGCCGATAACGGAGCCGATGTTGATGATGGCGCCCATCATGATGACGGCACGGTCGCCGATCTCGACGCGGTCGCGGATGATCGCGCCCGGCTCGATGCGGGCGTTGATGCCCTTAAGGTCGAGCATGGGGACGGCGGAGTTGCGGCAGTCATTCTCGACGTCGTAGTAGTCGATGGAGTCGGCATTGGCATCGAGGATGGCTTTGAGCTCATCCCAGTCGCCAAAGACGGTCTTGCCACGACGACCGCCGTAGACGTGTGCTTTGCCCCACTGGACCTTCATGCCGGGCTTTTCGCGCACGTACAGCTTGACAGGCGTCTTTTTGGGCGCGGTGGCGATGTAGTTGATAATCTCCTGTGCATCCATCTCGGCTGCGTTGCTCATTTGCTATCTCTCCTTTGGGTGGATTCGGTTGATACCTGGTTAGGCAAACATGACCTTGTCGAACGTATAGAAGCCGGGTTCGCGGGTGACGAGCTTCTGCGCGGCTGCCAAGGCGCCGTTGACAAAGATCTGACGGCTCGTGGCGCGGTGGGTGAGTGTGACCTCCTCGTCCTGGCCAAAGAAACTCACCTCGTGCACGCCGGCGACGGTGCCGCCGCGCAGCGAGTGCATACCGATCTCCTTGGGGTCACGCGCGCCGCACATGCCCTCGCGGCCATAGACGGGGTGGTAGCCTGCCTCGGGTTCAGCTTCGACGACGGCGTCGAGCAGTAGCTTGGCGGTGCCGCTGGGAGCGTCGACCTTTTGGTTGTGGTGCGTCTCGACAATCTCGCAGTCAAAGCCGGGCAGTTCGCGCGTGGCCTGGGCCACTAGATGACGCAGAGCTGCGATGCCGATGGAGTAATTGCCCGAGTGCATGACACGGGCATTCTGACCCAGCTCGCGCAGGCGATCCATCTGCTCGGGCGTATAGCCCGTGGTGCCCGAGACCAATGCCGCGCCCGTGCGCTCGACATAGGCGACAACGGCGTCAAAGGTCGCGACGTTCGAGAAGTCGATGATGACGTCGGCCGCCGGTGCGCTCTCGTGCTCGGACAAGTCGAAGCCGATCTGGGCGACGATATCAAATACGGGCTCTCCAGCGGCGTTGACAATGCCCTCGGCGGTAGTGCGGATCAGCGAGCCCATGCGGCCCGTTCCCATAATGACGGTCTTAATCAAGCAGACCAGCTCCCTTCAGAGCATCGGTAAGTGCGGCGCGCGTGTCGTCTGCCATGGGGCATAGCGGCATGCGGTAGTTTGCCTCGATCATACTCATCTGAGCGAGCGCTTCCTTAACGGGGATGGGGTTGACCTCACTAAAGAGGGCGTTGATGAGCGGCTGGCCGGCAATTTGGATATCGCGGGCACGTGCCACGTCACCGTCCAGATAGGCGCGGCACATGTCGTGCACGAGCTGCGGCTGAACATCGGCCCACACGCTGATGGTGCCCGAGGCGCCCAGGCTCATGAGCGGTACGGTGAGGGCGTCCTCGCCCGAATACATGCGGAAGTCGTCGGACAGCAGATGGGCGATCTTGGCGGCGTAGGCGACGTTGCCCGAGGCCTCCTTGATGCCCATGATGTTGGGATGTGCGGCCAAGCGCTCTACGTTGCGCTCGCTGATGCCGCAGCCGCAGCGGCCGGGGATGTTGTACAGGATGCAGGGGATGTCCACGGCGTCGGCGACGGTCTTAAAGTGCTGATAGATACCCTCTTCATTGGACTTGTTGTAGTAGGGGGTAATGAGCAGCAGGCCATCGGCACCCAAGCCCTGGTAAGTAAGCGACTTGGTGAGCATGGTCTGCGTGGAGTTGGAGCCCGAGCCGGCGATGACGGGGACGCGTCCTGCAACATGCTTGACCACGGCGGCGACGACGGAGTTGTCCTCGTCATCGGTCATCGTGGCGCTCTCGCCGGTGGTGCCCAGGGTGAGAATGGCGTCGG
>DBEXMY010000043.1:0-1513 GCA_048168905.1 Collinsella sp.
CACTATAGGGCAGAAAGCGCCGTCCTGCGAGGATAGGTGTTGCCCCGCATCGCCATCCTGGCGGGGCGATAAGAGCTCTTCGGGACTTATAAACCTGCGGACAAGCCATACCCGCAAGAGCTCCTATCGCTCCACCGTGAGAATGCGCTCACCAGCACGCAGCACGCAAACAAGCTACTTCTCTACCAGATTCCCAGTACGTGTTGCATTCCCAAACTCATGCACGCAATGCCAATCCAGCAGCAAAAGCCCAGCGCGATGGGCTTGCCGCCCTTTTTGACCAGCTCGACGATATCGGTATTAAAACCAATAGCCGCCATGGCCATCACGATAAAGAACTTCGACAGCTCCTTGATGGGCGCCGTGATGGACACGGGAAGCTGAAACACCGTGGTGATCACGCTCGCCAGCACAAAGAACAGCACAAACATGGGAAACGCGCGTTTAAGGGAGAACGTGCTTTTGGCGTCGCCGCCAGCCTTGCGTGCCAGATGCATCTGCCAGCATGCGAGGACCAACGTGATGGGGATAATGGCCAGCGTCCTGGTGAGCTTGACCACTGTGGCGCTCTCGAGCACATTGGCGCCGGGATGCATGCTGTCCCAGGCGCTCGCCGCAGCCGTTACCGACGAGGTGTCGTTGATGGCGGTGCCGGCAAACAGGCCAAAGCCCTCGTTGGTCAGCCCGAGCATGCCGCCGAGCGTCGGAAACACGAGCGCCGCGATAACGTTAAACAGGAAGATGACCGAGATGGCCTGGGCAATCTCGCGATCGTCGGCATCGATGACGGGCGCGGTCGCAGCGATGGCCGAACCGCCGCAAATCGACGAACCCACACCCACAAGCGTCGCGATCTTACCCGGTACGTTCATGACGCGGCAGAGCACAAAGGCGATGACAAGCGAGGTCGAGATCGTCGCCACGATAATCGGCAGCGACTGGGCGCCCTTGGACAGAATCTGGGAGAGGTTCATGCCAAAGCCAAGCAGGATAACCGCGTACTGCAAGACTTTTTTGGACGTATAGGTGACGCCGGCGGCGAGCTGTTCGCGACGCTTCCTGGGAAAGACGAGCGCCAGGACCATGCCAAAGAGGATGGCAAATACCGGACCGCCGACCACCTCAATTTGTTTGCCGAGCAACGTCGCGGGAATGGCAATGATCAGGCAGAACAAGACGCCTTTCCAGCGCTCGCGAACGATATTTGCCAGTTGCATATGGGATTCCTTCTTTCTATTTCACGTTTGCGACGGCTTATGATACGGCAACATTGAGCGCAGCCTTGCGCAAACACAGACTAAGATGCCGCAATAGTTCTCAGGCAACAGCCGAATTGCCCACCGCGGAGAGCTGATTCGCGGCATAATTAACAACTGACATATGAGTTTGATAGAACAGTTGCGAGGCGCTATGGAAGAATCGATGCACGTCGGCGAGCAGGAAACGAGCCTACAGGACCAGTCCTACCACACCATTCGACGCAAAATCGTCTACCTGGACTACAAGCCGGGCG
>DBEXMY010000044.1:0-9992 GCA_048168905.1 Collinsella sp.
TTGGTTCAGATTGGTGATACGTATCACATCTATCATCAATACGATCCGTTCGATGCTGCGCATGGCGGTCCAGTGCTTTGGAACCATCTGACGACAAAGGATTTTGTGACCTACGAGAATCATGGTCCCGTGCTGTTTCCCGATTCCGATTTGGATTCGAGTGGAGCGTATTCTGGTTCTGCCTTTGTACGTGATGGTAAGATTCACTACTTCTATACCGGCAACGTCAAGCATTTTGACCGCGATGATTACGACTACGTGTTGACGGGCCGTGAGCAAAACCAGATTCATGTGGTTGCCGAGAACCCCGACGAATTGGGCGAGAAGCGCATAGCTGTTGGGCCGGTCGATTGCCCCGACGATATCGGTACGCACGTGCGTGATCCCAAAATCCTTGAACACGATGGTATCTACTACATGGTTCTGGGCGCTCGTACGAAAGACGACCGCGGCTGCGTGCTTGTCTATACCTCGAGCGATCTAGAGGACTGGAGCTATGCGACGCGCATTGAGTTGGGCGAGAAGTTTGGCTTTATGTGGGAGTGCCCCGATCTGTTTGAGCTCGATGGTGAGCTTATTCTCGTTTGCTGTCCGCAGGGTGTGTCCGCCGATGGATGGCGTTACCGCAATCCGCACCAGTGCGTGTGGTTTCCCATCGAGGCCGATTGGGAGGCGCCGAGTTTTAAGATCGCCGGGCAGGGCATGCCCCCGATGGTCGATGCCGGCTTTGATTTCTACGCACCGCAGTCTTTTGAGGATGCTGCGGGTCGGCGTTTGATGATCGGGTGGTCGGGTTGCCCCGATGCGACGGCAAAAAGCCCGACGGTGGCACGCGGGTGGCAGTGCGCGTTGACGGTGCCGAGAGAACTGAGCATGCGCGATGGTAAGCTCTGTCAGCAGCCGGTGCACGAGATTGAGAGGATGCGCGGCGACTGCGTTTGCGCGACAGGCGGTGAAACCGTTGAGGAGCCGGGCCGCCTGTTTGATCTTGTGGTTTCCTGTGAGGGCGCCCAGGTGATCGAGCTCGAAATCCGCAAGGGTGTCTTTGTGCGCTATGCAGACGGGATGCTTACCCTCGACATGGGTGACGAAGGCTATGGGCGCGACCAGAGGTCGATCGAGCTCAGCGAGCTTCGCGACCTGCGCGTGCTTTCGGACACTACGATGGTCGAGATTTTTGCAAATGGCGGCGAGGCAGCACTTACGAGCCGGACCTATTCGCCGGCGGTTCCGGCGATGGAGCTGCACGCCGAGGGTGCGGTATCGATGAATTTCTACCGCCTCGTGCATTAACCGTGCATGGAGTACGATTGGACTTGCTGGGCGGAATGTGTCGCAGTTACCGCGGCCAGCTACCGTTTATCGCGTATAGCTACCGTTTGCGGAATAAGTAACACTCCTCAATAAACCGTGTAGAATCCTAGATAAGCACGGAGTTTTCCAGGGAGACGCTGTCCTTTGTTGTGTGCAAGGGACGGCGTCTCTTTGGCGCTTGTAGGCCGTTCTGCAGCAGGATGGCGGACGTGCGTCACATATTAAAAGCCAATGTCGAGATAGGTCGTGATATTAATGGGCAAGTACGTAATCGTGGTCGAGTCTGGGTCGGATGTGACGCCGGAGCTCTGCGAGCGCTACGGCATCGTGCGCGTGCCCATGCATGTCACGATTGGTGACGAGACCGTCGAGGACGGCTCGATCGATCCGCTCGAGATTTATTCGCGCTGCAACGAGTTTGGCGTGATGCCCAAGACCAGCGGCTGCGCGCCTGCGGATTTTGCTCACGTGTACGACCGCATTCACGCTGAGCAGCCCGATGCGACTATTCTGCATCTCGCGTATTCCGAGGCCACGACCTGCTCGCATCAATCATCGAAGATCGCCGCCAAGGGTCGCGACTACGTGTTCTCTATGGACACGCGCTTTGTCTCGGTAGGCCAGTCGCTCGTTGTCGTCGAGACCGCCAAATACATCGAGGCTCACCCCGATGCCACCGTCGACGAGATCTTTGCATTTACGAATTCCGTCATGGACCGTGTGCTGCTGGGCTTTGTTCCTACCGACCTAGCCTTCCTTAAGGCGGGAGGTCGTCTGTCCAACGTGGCATTCCTTGGCGCCCACCTGCTCAAGATTAAGCCCTGTATTGAGGTAACGGGCGGTAAGTTCGTGGCAACCAAGAAGTTCCGCGGCTCTATGCTCAAGTGCGCCCGCGCCTTTATCGACCACATGGTTGCGAAGGGCGAGATTGACTACTCGCACATTGGCCTGGCGTATTCGGTAGGCCTTTCCGAGGAGCTTCGGGACGACATGGAAGTCTATGCGCACGACTTGGGCTTTAAGGATATTACCTGGACTCAGGTCGGCGGAGTCATCTCGAGCCATTGCGGCCCGACCGCCTTCGGTGCGGTGCTCACGCTCAAGGCGTAAAGCCTGGCGTCTATCGATTTCTATTGCCTCGGCGGCGGGCGGGTTGCGATAACCTTCCCGCCGCTCTTGCGTAGGGCCAAATAGGACAACCCAATTGACCGCTAAACCGTTTCGCCATCATGCGTATGGGCTAGAATGATTCTGGCATTTATGTAGCTAAAACCAATGAGAGGCAAGGTAGCGGGAATGGCTGAGATGACGCTCGAGGGTGTGGACGCTCGTCCCGAGGACTCTGCGTTTGCCCTGGGCCGCGTACATTCTATTGAGACGATGGGAACGGTCGATGGACCCGGCATCCGCTTTGTGGTGTTTGTTCAGGGCTGCCCCATGCGCTGTGCGTATTGCCACAACCCCGATACCTGGTCGGTTAACGGCGGCACCATGGTGACCGTCGAGCACCTGATGGACGAGTTCCAGAGCAATCATGAGTTTTACCGCAGCGGCGGTATTACGGTGTCCGGCGGCGAGCCGCTCCTGCAGCCCGCGTTTTTAGCCGACCTGTTCCGCACCATGCACAATAACCCCGATGGTCGCGTGCATACCTGCTTGGATAGCTGCGGCTATGCGTTCGATCCCACGCATCCCGAGAAGTTCGATGCCGTACTCAACGAGACCGATATGGTGCTGCTCGACATTAAACACGCCAATCCCGTCGAGCATAAAAAGCTGACCGGTTGCGATCCCGCACGCATCCTGGCGTTTGGTGATGAGCTTGCCCGTCGCAAGATTAAGGTTGTTATTCGCCATGTAGTGGTGCCGGGTATTACCGATACGGTTGAGGAGTGCGAGGCACTCGGTCGTCTGATTGCCCCGTGGCATAACGTGGTGGGTCTGGAAATGCTGCCGTATCACACGATGGGCGTTGTCAAGTACGAGCAGCTGGGGATTCCCTATAAGCTCGAGGGCGTTCCACAGATGGATACCGCGCGCATGCCCGAGCTGCGCAACGCCGTCATGACGGGCATGAAAAAGCGCCGTGCGGAACTCAAAAACGCCATCGGCTAGCGAGCCATTTTCGCTCCCCAAAGGCACTCATTGGGGACAGACTTAAATGAGTACCCCTGGGCACCAAGTTGATTGGCAAAGAGCCCCGTCAAGTTGCGGTGGATTAGTTCTTGTTTTTCGGCTTATGCCGCCCAAACAGGAACTATTCCACCGCAACTGCGTTTTGGGCGGAGATGCGCAACAGAATCGTGCCATTTGGATAAATACGCTTGTGGTTTCTTTAAAGACACCTTAAACGCCGCTGAATATCTTTGGAAAGAAATGCCTGCTCGGTATCATGCTGCTCGTATATGAACGGTAGCAGTCAGGAGACCACGTGCGAAACAACGCATCGCGGGACGAGTATGTGCCGCAGCATAGCAGCAGATATGAGACGAAGGGCACGCCTTCGCGTGGCCTTGCTGGCGCTCGCATCCGCGTGACGAAGATCGCCGCCATTGGGATGCTGACGTTGGCGGTTATTATCCTCGGAATTACCGCCAAAACCTACGCGTCGGAGCGAATGGCACACTCAGATGCGTCAACGGTACAGACTCAAAACAAAAAGGTCTCTGAATCTAAAGCCACCGCAAGCCAAACCCTGTCGACAGCGAGCCTCAAGACGAGGCTTTTGAAGGCGGACTTTAACGATATTCCCTCAGGCGATACCGTGCAGACCTTCTCACTGGTTGATGACCGGATCCCCGCCCTGGAGGATGAGAGCCTCGCCGCGCTCCAAGATGCCCTTGATCAGGCCAAGGAATTGGGCGATGTGGGCGTGGTGTTCTACGACCTGTCAAGTGGCAAGGGCGTGACGTATAACGCCGATGTCGAGGTTTACGGTGCGAGTAGCTACAAGGCACTCTATGCGTTGTACATCTGCGAGTCTCTGGTCGAGACAGGGCAAGTGTCGCTCGATGATTCCCTTGGCACCTATGGCGGCTACAACATGGGCTGGCAGACGGTGCGCGACCTGATCGAGGCCGCGGTCGTTAATTCGGACAACGATTCGTTTATCGCGTTACGTGCGGCGTTTGACCGTGTCGGTTACGAGGATTGGATTGTCGGTCTTGGCGTCGATTACGATACCGCACTCGATCCGATGAGTGATTTCCCACCTATTGCCCGCGCACTTCTGCTAGGTTATGGCGTGAGATGAGCGAGTATCTGAGCACGGATACCGAGACTTCACAGTGGTTGTCGGGCCTTCTGGCATCAACATCGCGCTCGTTTATTCGCGATGGCATTGCGGACGATCAGGTCTCGGTGCGCAACAAGGCAGGCTGGATCAGCGAGGACGGTTGCTATTCGACATGTGATGCCGGACTGATCGACGTCGACGGCCATAGCTATGTTATGAGCATCATGACGTCGATGCCGTGGAGCGACCAATCGAGTGAGGCCGTGGCCGCGATTGCAAAGGCGCTCTATGATGTGCGGTCCTCGTTGGCCTAGCGACTTCGTAAAAAGTGAAAGAGCCAAAATGCTGGTACCATACCGTGGATAAGCAATTTGCACGGATTTGGGGGATGGCATGGCAACCATCGCGATCATGGGCGCACTCGAAAAAGAGGTTGCGCAGATTAAAGAAGAGCTGAGTGGCGCACATGAGGCGCAGGAGGCGGGCTTGACCGTTGTGAGCGGCGAGCTTGACGGTCTGACGGTGGTCGCCACGACCGCTGGCATGGGTACCGTGAACGCCGCTGCCGCAACGCAGCATCTCATCAGCAAATACGCCCCGCAGGCCGTTGTGTTTTCAGGTATCGCGGGAGGCCTAAACCCTAAACTGCATATTAACGACGTGGTTATAGGCAAGTGCCTGCGCTATCTGGATACCGATACGGCACTCATCGCCGAGTCCGCGCCGGGGCTCGAGGAGTTTGTCTCGACGCCGGCGTTGGCTGATGTTGCCGCCGCCGTGCTTGCCGAGCATGGATTTGTGGATGCCTCGGCGGATGAGACTTCTGCGAAGAAGGACCCCAAGCAGTTCCTGTGTGGCACTATCGCCACGGGTGACCGCTTTGTTACGGGTGACGCCATGCGTAACGCTGCGATTGAGGCCACGCATGCCGATTGCGTCGAGATGGAGGGCGCGGCAATTGCGCACATCGCGGCCAAGAATGGTGTCGATTGCCTGGTGCTGCGCGCTATCAGCGATAATTGTGACGAGGCATATGACGCGTTTTGTGAGCGCGAGTTCGATCTGGATGAGTACGCTCGTACCGCGAGCGGCATCACGCTTGACATCGTTCGTCGTATCGCCGCCGCGTAATAGCGCGCCCGTTTTGTAAAAATCTACGACCAAGGAGTGTCCATGGCCGATTCCATTAACTACCAGCTTGCCAAGTTCGTCGCCAGCTATGGCAAGGTTTCGCAGATCCCCGAGTCCACCTGTCCCGAGGTGAGCTTTGTGGGCCGCTCCAACGTGGGCAAGTCCTCCATCATGAACAAGCTCTTCGGCCGCAAGAACCTCGTCAAGGTTTCGAGCACGCCGGGCAAAACGAGCAATATCAATTTCTTCGAGGCCGACGACGTGCACTTCGTCGACCTGCCGGGCTATGGTTTCGCTCGCCGTTCCAAGGCCGAGCGTGACCGCTGGGCAGAACTTATCGGCGACTTCTTCGACTCCGAGCGCAGCTTTAACCTGGTTGTATCGCTGGTGGACATTCGCCACGATCCCAGTAAGCTCGACCATGACATGATCGACTACCTGCAGGGCAACGAGTTCAACTTTATCGTCTGCCTCACCAAGGCCGACAAGCTCAGCCGCACCCAGCAGGCCCGCCAGGCAGCAGCCATCAAAAAGCAGCTCAACGTCCCGGCCGAAAACGTAATCATCACAAGCTCCCAAACCGGTACCGGCATCGACGAACTCAAAAAGCGCATCGCTGAGGCTTGCCTCTAGTCGGGGCTCTTGGCAGACAATAGTTTGCATCTATCTATATCACCCCAGTGATAGTTGTTGGTACACTATCACTGGGGTGATATTTTTGTTTGGAGGTCGATATGGAGCTTTGGCACGGGTCGGAGGTTGTTGTCGAGCATCCGTCGTTGGATAAATGCAGACAATTCAATGACTATGGGCGCGGGTTTTATTGCACGCCACATGAGGAAATGGCGATGGAATGGGCATGCCGGACCGAGTCTGATGGCGTTGCCAATCGATATGAGCTTGATTTAGATGGCCTTACGGTCTTGAATTTGGAGTCTGGGGAGTTTTCAATCCTCAATTGGCTTGCAATTCTGGCGAACAACAGAGAGTTCAATGTTTCGACGCCATTGGCGCGTGAAGGGCTACGATTTCTACTTGATAACTGTCTGATTGATATTTCTTCATATGACGTTATTCGGGGCTATCGTGCTGACGACTCCTATTTTTCGTTTGCAAGACAGTTTGTCAGCGGCATGATATCGCTCAGACAGCTGCAACGTATCATGCGCTTGGGTGATTTGGGTATCCAATATGCTCTTATGAGCGAGCGCGCATTTTCGGTGATTAGATTCTGCGATTGGAAGCAGGCTTCGGGGTCTGAGTTTTATTCCAAGCGTTTTGAACGTGAGCAGAATGCTCGACGCAAATACTTGGATACGGTCAACGGGTTCGATTCCGAAGGTATCGACATTAGGGATTTAATGGCAGGGAGGGTTGATTTAAATGATCCAAGAGTTGACGGATTGTGGACCGAGTAGAACATATCCCGTCTATTACCTTGAGGACGCAATGAACAACCTCGGCGACTGCTTTGACTATGCCGTCAATGACTATGGAGCAGAAGGATCTGAAGTTGCTGAACTCTTTTGCCTGAGCGGGGTTGCCCGCGAGTTTGAGCGTGGAAACGCATGGGTTGTATCGGGAAAATCGGGCGTTGAGCTATTCGCGCTTATCGCCGAAAGGTCGGGCTATCAGAGCGGATCAATACCGGATCGCACCTATCGTTTTGAGAAGACGCCAGAGTATTGGACAGGCTGGATACTGGCATATCTGCAGTGGCGTTTAGGGGAGTCTTTCGAAGACCTGCTGCATGTCGTTCCGTTTGACGCACTGCGCAGTCTGTACTATCCCTGGCACGAAGCCTCGGAGGAGCGCGTGGCTCGCCTCGTCTGCGATATGGCGAAAAAAGCGTCCAGGCAAACCAAACTTGCGTTAGCAAGAAAGAAGCTTAAGAAAACCCAACAAGACCTAGCATACGAATCGGGTGTGTCACTCCGCTCAATCCAAATGTACGAGCAGCGCCAGAGAAACATCAATGAAGCTTCGGTAACAAGCGTAAGAGCCATAGCAAAAGCCCTTCACTGCAACATCGAAGACCTCCTAGAACCAGTCTTCGAATACAAAGAAACCAGCGCAGCCTAACCCAATTTATTGCCAAGGTTTGTATCTAGTAAGCGCTCCTTACCAGCAAGAGTCCCTACCAATAGATAGCGGCTTAAAGGGCCGAAATCGTATGAATGGCATTGCGACTTCCAAATGGGTGACTGCTGCTTGAAAAGCTATAAAAATAGGGGCCGATTTAACGGCCCCAAGCATCGCATAAATGGCATATACGTTTTATCAACTATTTCTTGTTTTTAACCCATTTGCAGATACGCCAAATAAGCACTCCGACGAGAATCCAAACGAGAGCGATCATAATGTCTGAGCGTGCAGGAATTGGGATCATTGAACTTCCTCAATTGATGTGAGTCTAGTTTGCATAGGTGTGGAGCGTGCTGCCTTCCATGGTCGCTTGCAACACGGCGATACCGGACGTCATCCCCATCGATTCATAGTTGAGTCGATATGTCGCCTGTTTCGAGTTCCATATAAAGGACTCGTTAGTTACCGTACAGCCGATAGTCGTATAGTTTTGTCCCCAAGCGCTGGTAATGAGCGAGTTCGCTATCTTGATCTTGAATTCGCGATAAATAAAAGGACTGTTGTAATAGATAGTCCAAGTTCCAGATGCGTTGTTGTAGTAACTGTCCCATATCAGGCTGGGTTCATTGGTTTTTTTAATTCCTATTACTGCAACGGTCCCATCCTTAAGCTTGATTTGATGAGACTGCTCGGGACCTTTCGTTAAATCAAAATCTTGGGTTGCGCCAGAAATTGCGACAGCATCGCTTTCTGCAGCATAAGCAGTCGAAGGGCTAAACGAGAAACATATCGGTAATATCAAAAGTATCGAGAGGAAAAACGAAGCTTTGAGTGTGCGTAACACTTTGACCACCTCCATACTGCGATGCCTAGTTAAATAGTAGCATAGATAAACAGTTTATTATGTAACCTAAAAAGCCCCTATCTGCCCGGCGCCCCTTCAAAGCGTGGGTCCCTGTAGACATCCTCAGCAAGGTAAACGCAGGGATGGTCGGGGTGTTCCCCTCAAAATTATTCCGCAGCGCGAAGGCCTCTCGTCTGTGGCTCCGTTGGAGCACAAGATTAAATCAGCGAATGCGACTATCCTGTCGAGGCTGCGCAGGTCCCCTTGGGGCTTCCCCTGAAAACAATCCGCAGATCGAATTGCCCCGTCGCGCGAGGCGCACGACGGGGCAATTCATGATCGAGGACGTTTTCAGGGGAAGCCCCAAGGGGACCGGTGAGAGCAATGAGGCAGGACGCTACAGGTATTCGATCTGGGCGCCTTCCGTGTCGCACGTCAGAATGTGCGTGTCACACTTGGGGAACTGCTCACGCAGCTTGACCTGCAGGAACTTTGCCACGATGGTGTCGTCGGTCACGGCCATGAGGGTCGAGCCGGAGCCACTGATCCAGATGGTCTTGGCGCCTCCGTTAAGGCAGGTGTCGCGCACGGCGTTGTAGTCGGGGATGAGGCGGCGACGATAGGGCTCCTGAATGCGGTCGTCATTAGCGGCGGCAATCAGGTCCAGGTCACCAGTCTCCAAGCCGCGCGTCATGCCGGCGATGCGGCCCATTTGCCATACGGCAGTGGAGAGTGGAATCTCCTGCGGCACAACCTTGCGCGCCTCGCTCGTATGCACCTCGTAGGGTGGAATCACGGTAATAAAACGCAAGCGATCGCTCACCTCGTAGCGCAGACACTGGGGGAGCGAATCGGTCGGCGTAAAGGAGCAGACGGCGCCGCCCAGGATAGCGGGGGCGACGTTATCGGGATGGCCCTCGACCTCGGTGGCAATGCGCACGAGCTCGGCGCGGTCGACGGTGTGGCCCGTCAGTGCGGCGGCGGCCATAATGCCGGCGACGACGCAGGTGGAGCTGGAGCCCAGGCCGCGGGCGACGGGCACATCGGTCTGAATGTCGATGGCGACGGGGAAGGCCGGCTCGCCCCATGCGGCCAGCGCATCCACAAAGCTCACGTAGACCAGGTTGTTCTCGTTTTGGAATTCCTCGGGGCAACCCGTGATGGTGAGCTTGTCAGCGCGCTCGAAGGTGAAGTGCGAGTAGAGGCTGACGGCCATGCCGAGGGTATCGTAGCCAATGCCCAAGTTGGCGCTTGTTGCTGGGACGGTGATCTTGATCATGTGAGTCCTCCTGGCGTGCCTGGCTGTTTAGTTCGCTGCTCGGGCAGTCCTGCGCAAGACGGAAAGCACATTAAGTGCTTTCCTTTGCGTGCGGAACTCGCGAC
>DBEXMY010000045.1:0-2456 GCA_048168905.1 Collinsella sp.
GGCACCTGCCGCGCCGCGCGCCGCAGGCAGCGCCATCTGCAGATAGGTATCGGCCAGATATGCCTCATCGAACTCGGAGCGGTCGGAATCCAACAGGTAGGCGGCAACCACGGTGTCGAAGATGCGCGTGGAATCGACTGCCAACGGATCCATGAGCTCGGGCTCAGAAGAATCGATGGGCGAAAGCTCGTGCAGCAGCACCTTCATATCCGGGCTCGCCACGCGACCCTCCATAAACAGACGCGCGAGCACGCCAGCAATCACGCCGTGGACGAAGTTGAAGCCCTCAACCTCAGCCGCCGCGCAGCTGTCGCCCTCCTCGAGCGTGAACAGGCCCTTGGACGTCGCCAGCCACAGCGTGCGCGTCAGTCCAAAGAGCGCGCCCTCTTCCTTGTCGTCATCCACCACGGCGGCGACCCACTCGCCGGCATCAATCGCGCGGGAGACCTCAGCCGCAACGGCACCAAGCGCGTCAGCATCGCCGGCGGCTGCGCGAACCATAGCAGGTATCTCAAACACACTGGAGGCAGCAGCCCCGCCCTCGCCGCCGATCAGCGCCAAGAAACGGTTCTGCATGGCGGTGATACCAAGCGTACCCAGCGCCGCGGAAACCTCATCGGCAGAAAACGCCGGGAAGGACGTCGCCTCAAAGTCGAGCTCGACGGGCGCATCGGTGCGGATGGTCGCAACCTTGCGGCTCAGTAGTGCGTCATCGATGTGTGCACGCAGGTTCTCGCCCATCTTGCCCTTGACCTCGTCGGCATGCGCGATGACTTCGTCCAGGCTACCGTACTTCGCAATGAGCGCACTCGCCTTTTTGGGACCGATGCCCGGTACACCGGGGATGTTGTCGGACGTATCGCCCTTTAGACCGTAAAAATCGGGCACGAGCGCCGGCGTAATGCCGTGATACAGGTCGTCCACGCTCTCGGGCGTCATGATCGCCACGTCAGACAGGCCCTTGCGGGTCGAGACCACGTTGACGTGCTCTGTCACGAGTTGATACATGTCGCGGTCGCCGGTCACCAGTAGCATGTCGCAGCCGGCCTGCTCGCCCAGGCGCGCCATGGTTCCCAGGATATCGTCGCCTTCCCAGCCCTCGGACTGCAGAATCGGCACGTTGAGCGCGGTGAGCAGCTCCTTAATCATCGGAAACTGCGCATGCAGATCGGGGTCCATGGGCGGGCGTTGCGCCTTATACTGCGGCAGCATCTCCATGCGCACGCGCGGCTTACCCTTGTCAAACGCCACGACCACACCGTCGGGGTTAAAGGCATCAATCATCTTAAGACACATGTTCAGAAAGCCAAAGATCGCGTTGGTGGGGCGACCGTCCGGCGCGTTCATGGTCGGCGGCACGGCGTGAAAGGCGCGGTGCATGAGCGAGTTGCCGTCGATAACGGCAAAAGTGCGGCGCTTGTCAGACATATTAAATACCTCGCTTTGGGCTGGGCACGGTTTGCTCACACCAGTTTACACGCTCCCCGCCCCGCAGCCACCGCACATCAGGCTTCCCTGCCGCCGCGGGCCCGCGCGTGATACGATGGCTCACGGTACATCAACCAGCCCGATCGATCCGAAAGGAGCCTGCGTCATGGAGCGTCCCTGCGCATGGAAAAAGTACACGCCACAGCAAGTCGAGGAACTCGAGGAGCTTTGCCGCGGCTATAAGCAGTTTTTGAGCGAGAATAAGACCGAGCGCCTGTGCGTCAAGACCGGCATCAAGATGGCCGAGGAGGCGGGCTACGTCGACTTGGAGACCGTGATTGCCGAGGGCCGCACGCTCAAGGCCGGCGACAAGGTGTACGCCGCCAATCACGGCAAAGACCTCATGCTCGTCAACCTGGGCACCGCCCCGCTCGAGCAGGGCTTTAACATCCTGGGCGCCCACGTGGACTCGCCGCGCCTAGACCTTAAGCAGAACCCCGCCTTCGAGGCCGGAGACATGGCCTACCTCGACACGCACTACTACGGTGGCGTCAAGAGCTACCACTGGGTGGCCTCCCCGCTCGCACTCGTGGGCGTCATCTGCAAAAAGGACGGTACCACCGTCGACATCAATATCGGCGACAAGGCGGACGACCCGGTCTTTACCATCTCCGACCTGCTGATCCACCTCTCGAGCGAGCAGATGTCCAAACCTGCCAAGGACGCCGTCGATGCCGAGATTCTCGACGTGATCGTGGGCGGCCGCCCCGTCAAGTTTGACGAGGACGACAAGGACGCCCCCAAGGAGCCCGTCAAGCAGATGTTCCTGGATATCCTCAAGGAGCAGTACGACGTCGAGGAGGAGGACTTCCTCTCCGCCGAGATCGAGGTCGTGCCCGCCGGCCCCGCCCGCGACATGGGCCTCGACCGCTCCATGATTCTGGGCTATGGCCATGACGACCGCGTCTGTGCCTACCCCTCCATGCTCGCCCAGATCAACGTCACCAACGTGGAGCGCACGAGCATCA
>DBEXMY010000046.1:0-3935 GCA_048168905.1 Collinsella sp.
GCTCGTCGATCTGGGAACGCACGATATCGTTGGTGGCGACCCAGGCGGCAAAGCTGGCGTTGTCGGGGGCGCCCAGGCCCTCCTGCAGCACCGGCGTCGCCTCGGACAGCGCAAGGACAAGCTCGTCGGTGGAGCCCACGCCTACGTTGACGCGGGCATAGACGCCATCGGGAAACTCGGTTTGGAAGTAGAGCGCCTCGGCTGCGTGCGGGCACGAACGCACAAGGATACGCAGGTAGTGCTCGGCACCCTCGTAGTCCAGCTCGCGCCAGGCAGCGCTCATCAGCGCGATGAGCGTCCACGGGTCCAAGTCGCGCTCCGCATCCTTGGGACGACGGCGCAGCGGCGTGTTGGCGAGATAGGGGACGGAGTGGGCAGAGCGAAAGCGCTTGAGCTCCTCGGCGGGGTATTCGAGCTTTGCCATGGCGAGCATCGCGGTGTGGCGGACACCAGCGGGGTCGTTGGGCGCAAAGTCCAAGCTGCGGTTTGCGGCTTCGAGCGACATACGGTAGCGGCCGCTAATGAGGGCGCGTGACGCAAGGGCGGCAAGCCAGCGCAGGTAGGGACGGCGCATAAGGTCGCCAGCGGCCTCGCGCTCGTAGGGGTCCTGCGCCGAGGCGATCTTGAGTGCCAGGTCGTGCTCCACCTCGTCGCACTTGGACACCAGATACTGCACGTATTCCTCGTTGGATTCGGCGGTGAGCGCCGTCAGCATGCGCTGAGCGTCCCAGTTGGCCGGATCGAGCGCGGCTGCCTCGCGGAGCATGTTCTCGGCAGCTGCCTCTTCTTGCTCGGCCTGGGTATCGTCAGGGATAAAGGGAATGCGGTAGTCGACGGCCTCGACCACCTTGGCGATGAGGTGCCCGGCGCGGTCGCGGTCGTGCACGATGAGCGGTGCGGGGTTGCGGGTGAATTGTTCCATCAGACGCTCTACGGCGGCACCGTCGGTGAGCGGGATATTGTCGCGGCGCAAGGCCTCAAGAACGAGGCGATGGCAATCCTCTTGAATGGGATCGAATGCCATGGGGCCTCCTTTGCTGCGGTTAGGGTTCAAATGTTTCTATATAAGGTTCTAGTTTACCCGCATGTGGCACACCGGGGGTGCCGCACTTGGACGTGCACCTTTGCACCACGAAGACGGATGTCGCACAAATGTCGGCACCTTGGACGACCGAGTGGTATCACGGTGCCGCAAACGGTCGATTTTTGGCGGCGAACGGTGCATATTTTGGAGGGGCACGGTCCTGCCCGGGATATGTAGTCAACCTTGATAAAACGTTTGCCCAGCTTGGGAGTATGAATGCCGCACAAGGGTCTTCAGGGATAGAAAAAACGTTTCATCATTGGCGGCTTTAGGTGAATAACTGACCAACCAGAACGGTAAAATAGTGTTTGTCTGAGCGTTGAGACGTTTAGACATCGCGCATTGTCATCGCCGGCAACGCGCAAACCGGTCCTAACGGAGCCAATTGGGTGCTCCGTTATATACGCAAGTCTAAGAGGGGCTTGTTTAGGAGGCACAGTATGGGACGTTTTACCAATCCTCGCGATCTGTACTTTGGTGAGGGCGCTCGCCATGAGGTGAAGAACCTCAAGGGTAAGAAGGCCATCATCGTTTCTGGCGGCAGCTCTATGCGCCGCGGCGGGTTCCTGCAGGACGTTGAGGCCGACCTCAAAGAGGCCGGCATGGAGGTCAAGCTGTTCGAGGGCGTCGAGTCCGATCCCTCCATCGAGACCGTCATGAAGGGCGCAGCCGCTATGCGCGACTTCGAGCCCGACTGGATTGTTGCTATCGGCGGCGGTTCGCCCATCGATGCTGCTAAGGCCATGTGGGTCTTCTACGAGTATCCCGAGGAGTCCTTCGACAACATTATCCAGCCGTTCAGCTTCCCCGAGCTGCGTCAGAAGGCTCACTTCTGCGCCATTTCCTCTACCTCCGGCACTGCTACCGAGGTCACCGCATTCTCCGTCATCACGGATTACGAAAAGGGCATCAAGTACCCGCTGGCCGACTTCAACATCACCCCTGATGTCGCCATCGTCGACCCCGAGCTCACCTACACCATGCCCGCCAAGCTGTGCGCTCACACCGGCATGGATGCTCTGACCCACTGCATGGAGGCCTACGTTTCCACCTGCGCCTCTATGTTCACCGACGCCAACGCTCTGCACGGCATCCGCGAGATCGTCGAGTGGCTGCCCAAGTCCTATGCTGGCGACCATGAGGCCCGTCAGCACATGCACGAGGCTCAGTGCATCGCCGGTATCGCCTTCTCCTCGGGCCTGCTCGGCATCGTTCACTCCATGGCTCACAAGACCGGTGCTGCCTTTGAGAACGGCCACATCATCCACGGTGCTGCTAACGCCATGTACCTGGGCAAGGTCATCCAGTGGAACTCCAAGGACCCGCGTGCTGCCGAGCGTTACGCTTACGTGGCCAAGGAGATCCTGCACCTTCCCGGCGAGACCAACGAGGAGCTCATCGCCGCACTCGTCCAGAAGATTCGCGACCTCAACGACCAGCTCAACATTCCGCAGTCCATCAAGGATTACGCGAATGGTGGCGTGAAGGTCGACGCCGAGAACCCGCAGATGGTTTCCGAGGAGGAGTTCCTCGCCAAGCTGCCCGAGATCGCCGCGAACGCCGAGCAGGACGCCTGCACGCCCGAGAACCCGCGTGAGACCAAGGCTGCCGACTTCGAGAAGATCCTCAAGGCCTGCTACTACGACACCGACATCGATTTCTAATCGACTCTTGTTATCGTAACGAGGGGCTCCGCACGTATCTGTACGGAGCCCCTTTCTTTTTTAGAGAATGGGATAGTTATGGCTGCAATTTTCAATAGCCCCAGCAAGTACATCCAGGGTCCGGACGAGCTCGCCAAGCTCGGCTCCTATGTCGAGCCGCTCGGCGCTAAGGCCCTCGTCATCGTGACGCCTTCGGGCAAGAAGCGCGTCGGTGCCAAGATCGAGGGCGGCTTTGCCGAGGCTAAGGCCGAGCTGCTGTTTGAGGACTTTAACGGCGAGTGCTCCAAGGGCGAGGTCGATCGCCTGGTTGCGCTCGCTCGCGACAACGGTTGCGACATCATCGTCGGCGTCGGTGGCGGCAAGATCCTCGACACCGCCAAGGCCGTTGCCTACTACCTGGAGTCTCCGGTTATTATTTGCCCCACCATCGCCTCGACCGATGCCCCGTGCTCGGCACTTTCGGTGCTCTACACCGATGACGGCCAGTTCGACAAGTACCTCTTCCTTAAGGCAAACCCCAATATCGTCCTGATGGATACGACGGTTATCGCGGCGAGCCCGGTGCGCCTGACGGTTTCCGGTATGGGCGATGCGCTCGCAACCTACTTCGAGGCCCAGGCGACGCACGATGCCGACGGCGGCACCTGCGCTGGCGGCAAGGGCGGCATGGCTGGTCTGGCGCTCGCCAAGCTCTGCTACGAGACGCTTATGGCCGATGGCGTCAAGGCCAAGGTTGCGCTGGAGAAGGGTGCGCTCACGCCTGCCGTCGAGCACATCATCGAGGCCAATACGCTGCTCTCCGGTATTGGCTTTGAGAGCTCGGGCCTTGCTGCTGCTCATGCCATCCACAATGGCCTGACGATGCTGCCCGAGTGCCACGGCATGTATCACGGCGAGAAGGTCGCCTTTGGCACTATCGTCCAGCTGGTACTCGAGGATGCCCCGACCGAGAAGCTCGAGGAAGTCTTGGGCTTCTGCATTGAGCTTGGCCTGCCGGTCACGATGAAGGAACTTGGCGTTGCCGAGCTTACGCGCGAGCAGGCCATGATTGTTGCCGAGGCCGCCTGCGCACCCGATGACACCATGTGCAACATGCCTTTTGAGGTGACGCCCGAGATGGTCGCAAACGCCATCCTGGGTGCCGACGCGCTGGGCCACTACTATCTCATGGATGAGTAAATCAAGCT
>DBEXMY010000047.1:0-9196 GCA_048168905.1 Collinsella sp.
GAGCAGCATTGTGAAAACGAACAGGATAAACAGCGCGTAGTACTGCTTGGTGCGCTCGGCCGGCATGGTCTTCTCCTCGATATCGATCTTGATATAGGAGATGGAGTACACGCCGGTGATGAACCCGATGATGCCTACCAGAAGGACGAAGATCGACGAGAGCGAATCGAGATGGAGCCACAGGCCCAAAGCGTCGATATTCTGCCCGCTCGAGAGCATGGTTCCCGCGGTGACGACCGAAAGGACAAGGGTCGCCGCGACGGAGATGGTGTTGAGCCCCGCGAAGACGTTGTAGGACGTCGTCTTGGGGAGCGCAGCCATAATCAGGGAGAACACGAGAGGACAAGCGAGCAGGGCGACCGTCAGCATTGAAACATCCATGGCCTACCCCTTCAATTCGGTCAGGTCGTGGGAGTCGAGCGACTTTGTGTCGTTCCAGATCCTCACGACGACGGCGGACATGATGATGACGGCGAAAATGGCGTCGGTGGCGATGCCGATCTCGATGATCTCGGGGGCCGTGGGCGCGAGCAGGGCGAGCGTCACGTGGCTACCGTTCTCCATAAGGCAGTACCCGAAGATTTGCTTGAGGATGTTGCGCTGGGAGATGATGCACGTGAGGCCGACGAAGAAGTGCGCGAAGCTGATGGCGAGGGCCGGAGTAGCCACCTCAGCGGTGGGCAGGCTCAGGCGCGTGACCACCGCGAAGCAGATGGCCACCTCCAGACCGGTGAGGATGATGGTCCAGGCCGGCTTGATGGAGGAGGTCAGCGTGCTATCGGCAGGCGAACCCATCTTTTTGTAGGCACGGTTGAGAATGAACGGAACGAGGATCACCTTGGTGACGAAGGCCGACGCGGCCCACATGAGAAGCTCGGTGGCACCGGTGGTGAGGCCCAGGGTGAGCAGCACGCCCACCAGGACAACCGACTGGATCGCGTACCACTTAATGGCGGACGGGATGGTCTTCGAGACGACCACCATGGTGGAGGTCACGATCAGAAGACCGCCCAGGATATTGACTAACGAATAACCCATGTCCTACCTCCTAACCCATCCAACTAGAGGACAGAGGACCGGCGACGACGACCATGATCATGAGGACGACGAACACGAACGCCATGGCGCGCGGAAGGGGCTGGCCGGCGGCCACGGTCTCGCTCGGCTCACCGGGCAGGACCTTACCCATCCAACGCAGGAACCATGCGAAGGTGGCGACGGTCTCGACGACCATGACGCACACGAGGACGAAGATGACCGTGTTGGAAGCACCAACCGCGAAGCCACCGGAAATAATCTGGAACTTGGAGAAGAACGTGCTCATGGGGGGCACGCCGGCGATAGCGGTCGCGGCGACCGCGAAGCCCACGCCCGTGACCGGGTACTTCTTCATGAGGCCCTGGATCTTGGGCAACATACGGGTTCCCAGCGTGAAGCTGAGGGAGCCGGCGATGAGGAAGAACAGGGTCTTGGTGAACGCGTGGTTGAAGATGTGCTCGACGGCGCCGTTGAACGCCATCTGGCTTCCGAACACGGAGAGGCCCAGGCCGAAGAACACGTAGGCGAGCTGCGCGATCGTCGAGAAGGCGAGCAGGCGCTTCATATCCTTCTGGGGCAGGTACATGAGGAAGCCGAAGAGCATGGTCACGACGGCGTCGATGATGGCGACCCAACCGACGATCTCGGGGATATCGCCGGCACTCGCAAGAGCGCGGGCGAACACGCACACGCCGACCTTCACCATGGACGCGCCATGGAGGTAGGCGGAAACGGGCGTGGGGGCCTCCATTGCAGAGGGCAGCCACATGTAGAGCGGGAACTGGGCGGACTTGGCCCAAGCGGCGAACAGGATGAGCAGCAGCACGACGGTCTTCATACCGGAATCGAGCTGGGAGATCGCGCTCAGCGCGAACGTGCCGGTTCCGGCGAACAGGAAGGCCGCGCCGATGTAGAGTCCCAGAGCGCCGATATGGGTGATGATGAGCGCCTTCATACCGGCCTTCTTGGCCGTGGGCGTCATGTAGTAGCTGATGAGGCCCCAGGAGCACACGCCGGTGATCTCGAAGAAAACGAGCTGGCCGACGATGGTGGAGCTGTAGGCGAGACCGGCCATGGCGCCGATGAACGTGGAGAAGTACACGTAGAAGCGGCGACGGGGCGCGTCGGGATGCTCCTTGTTCTTATCGCTCATGTACGGGAACGAATAGATGACGACGAGCAGGCCGATAGCGACGAACGCGGGTGCGAGCAGCGTGCTCATCCGGTCGAATATGAAGCCCATGACCAAGGTCTGGCCCATACTCGCCCAGGTTACATCGACCGCGTTCATGCCGTTTCCGGCAAACGTCGCGGCCAAGCCAACGGAAGCGACCGTGGCGATGCCGCCGGCAAAGGCGCAGATCCATTTAGCGTAGGGACGCGGCAGCATGACGATGAGCAGGGAGCCCAGCATGGGGACGGCGATCGCCACCATGGCAAAGAGGGACAAGCTCGATTCGATTGACATAGTTTCTCCCTTCTCCCTACACGCCTACGACGACGAAGACGAACGCGAGGACCGCGATGCCGACGACGGCCCAGGTCTGGTTACCGAGCACCTTGAAGCGCGAACGGGAAACGGAGTTCTCGAGCACGCCGCAGACAACGAAATCGACCAGGCACTTGACAAGGAAGACGACGGCGCCCACGAGAGCGGTGACGCCGATGGTCGCGGGCTCTCCCCAGGGGATGAAGATGGAGGTGAACCAAGCGACGACCACGACCTGCTTCATGCCCATGGCGAGCTTCATCATGGCCAGGGACGGGCCGGAGAGCTCGGCGAGCGGGCCCTCCTGGAGCTCCTGCTCGGCTTCGGCCTGATCGAACGGAAGCTTGCCGAGCTCCATATAGCAGGCGGCCGCGAAGGCGACGCCGGCGAGGATGACGGCGACGACGCTCGAGACGTTGCCCGTAACGATGTGCTGACCCATGGTCGCAATGTCCGTGGAGCCGCACACGATGGCGACGGTAAACAGCGCAATGAGCATGGACGGCTCGATGAGCACGCTCATGAGGAGCTCGCGGATACCGCCGAAGCCCGCGTAGGCGTTGGAGGAATCCACGCCGGACAGCGCGAAGAAGAAGCGGGACAGCGCGAGCGCGTACATGATGGTGATGGCGTCACCAAAGACGGGCATGGGGCTCTCGAGCGTGAACATGGGCAGGCCCATGGCGAGCATGAACGACACCGCGAGGAACAGCGGCGGCATGATGCGCAACACGAAGCTCGAGTCGGAACTCACGGACTCGGGACGCGCCATGAGCTTCGCGAGGTCCCGGTAATCCTGAAGGATGGACGGACCGCGGCGATTGTGCATCTTCGCGCGAATCACACGGGCGAGGCCGGAGAAGAAGGGCGCGACCAGCATGACCACGAGGCCCTGCGCTATCGCAAGAACGATGTTCATAATATCCTCTCCCCTCTCTAGACCATGACCACGGCGAGCACGAGGAAGACCACGAGCGCCGCGACGATGTAGCAGATGTATACGGAGTAGTTGCCGCCCTCGATCTTGGAGGCGAGGCCGGCCAGCTTATCGGCACCCTCGCTCGGTGCATCGACCAGGAAGCGGTCGGGCAGGGGCTCAACGCCCTGGGCGACACCGGTGAGCTTCTGGAACACGTGCGCGATGGACCAGCAGATCTTGGTGCATACCTCGCGCAGGGTGTAGAGCGGGCCCATGAAGAGCTCTACGTCTGACGCGAAGCTCGTGGCGACGACGGGCATGTGCTCGTTGGGCTCGTAGCCGCACGCCCAAGGGTCGGTCTTCTTAGCGGGGGCCTTGGTGCCGAGGCAGGACCTCAACACGAACGCGAGGCCGGTGAGGACCACGAGCGCGATGGCGATCGCGGGGGTGGAGGTGGCGGCACCGGAAATCTCGTTCACCAGAGACACGCCCGAGGTGGCTGTGACGGCAGAGCCGGCCAGCACGCTCTGGGCGACGTCGCCCAGAACCGGGGCGATGACGGGAGAGCCGATTCCCAGCACCACGCAGATGGCCGCGAGGAGCATCTGCGAGAACAACATCGGAGCCGGGGACTCCTTGGCGTTCGCGGCCTCCTGGGAACGAGGGCTGCTCGCGAACGAGACGCCGTAGGCCTTCACGAAGCACGTGACGGCCAGGGCACCGGTGATGGCGAGGGCGGCCGCGGAGGCGACGGCGAACACCATGACGACCGGGTCGGAGAGCGTCGAGATGTTGAACAGGGACTGGTAGGTGAACCACTCGGAAACGAAGCCGTTGAACGGCGGGATAGCCGAGATGGCAAGGGCACCGATGAGGAAGCAGACGGCCGTGACCGGCATACGGCGGAACAGGCCGCCCATCTTCTCCATGTTGCGCGTACCCGTGGCATAGAGCAGGGAGCCCGCGCCGAGGAACAGCTCGCCCTTGAACATGGCGTGGTTGAGCGTGTGGTAGAGGGCGGCCATGAGCGCGATCGTCGCGATGACGTCGTTGCCCAGGGCGTGCGCCGTCATGGACGCGCCGACACCGAGCAAGATGATGCCGATGTTCTCGACGGAGTGGTAGGCCAGCAGGCGCTTAATGTCGTGCTCGTGGAGGGCGTAGACGACGCCCAGGACCGACGAGATGGATCCGAAGACCAGGACCATGAGGCCCCACCAGAGCTGGACGCCCGAACCCGCGAGCAGGTCGAGACCGACCTTGAGGATTCCCAGGATGCCGATCTTGATCATGCCGCCGGACATGAGGGCGGACACGTTGGACGGCGCCTCGGGGTGCGCCTGGGGCAGCCAGGAGTGCAGCGGGATGATACCGGCCTTTGCGCCGAATCCGAAGAACGCGAGGACGAAGCACGCGGAGGAGACGGCGGGTCCAAAGTCATGCGTACGGAAATCACTGAAGCTGAAGGAACCGCCCACGCCGTTGGTCATGAGCAGGAAGCTCGCCATGATAAGGACAAAGCCCACGTGCGCGATGACGAAGTAGAGCCAACCGCCCCTAATGGAGTTCTTGTTCTCCTCGATAACGACAAGGAAGTAGCTCGTAAGGGACATGAGCTCAAAGGCGACCAGGAACCAGAACACGTTGTCGGCGGTGATGACGAGCATCATCGAGGCGACGAAGGTGTTCATGAAGAAACCGGCGCGCCCGACCTTGCCCGGGTACTCATCGAAGTAGGACAGACCGTAGATGAAGCCCGCAAAGGCGAGGATTGAGATGAGGACCACGATCAGGCCCGCAAGGCCGTTGAGCAAGAGCTCGAGACGGGCGAACGGGAAAAAGAAGACCGTGTTGAGGGACGAAACGTCGCCAAGCACGGCCTCGAGGCCCGCGATGAACGACAGCACGGCCGCGACGGCGCCGATCAGGCAGCCGGCGGTCTTGGCGGCGTTATCGGCCTTGATCAGCAGAACCGAGGCGAGCGCACCGATGCACGAGACGGCAAGCGATGCGATAAACAGCGTCATGCTATCCATTGTTTACGCTCCCTTCTGCTTTCTCGGACAGGCCCTGGGCCACAGCGGTAACGTCGACGACCGGACCGTTTTCAATCGAGCGCAGGCGCT
Organism: Collinsella sp.; assembly: GCA_048168905.1. Classification (GTDB taxonomy): domain Bacteria; phylum Actinomycetota; class Coriobacteriia; order Coriobacteriales; family Coriobacteriaceae; genus Collinsella. Next base: position 5,573 of record DBEXMY010000047.1, read on the forward strand.
TGGCCTCGTCGAGCTCGCGATCGGCCGCGCCGCCCATGACGGTCAGCGCCTTGGTGGGGCACGCCGCCACACAATGCGGGCCGTCCGGATCGAAGGCGCACAGGTCGCACTTGATAGCGCAGGTGTACTGGCCGGGAGCCCACGTAAGCAGGCTGCTCAGGGACTTAGGATACGAAGGCGTCGGGTCGCACATGCCTGCGACACCGGCGATAGACGTGCCATCGGGATGGATGGCTCCGAAGGGGCACGCGATGGCGCACAGCCTGCACCCGATGCACTCCTGCTCCTTGACGTGGATGCGATCGCCATCGTGCTCGATGGCATTCACCGGGCAAACCTCGGCGCAGGGGGCACCCTCGCAATGGTGGCAGGCAAGGGCGGCCGAAATACCGCCGGTCTTCACGAGCGCCAGGCGCGGCGTATCCTGAAGACCCTGCATCCGGTGGGCGTCGGCACAGGCGGACTGGCATGTTCCGCAGCCGATGCACCTCTCCGGGTTGATGTCGATGAAGCGGTTCATCCCCACTTCCTTTCAAAATAACGGGCCGGGCTCCCGAACGTACGGGACGCCCGGCCCAAAAAGCCAACGAGAACGGGACTACACGATTTGGTTCACGTGCGTCTCGTCGTCGAACTTGGCGGCGCCGGGCTCAACGTCCTGGGGAGCGGCGGCGTCCACCAGAGCCTGCTTGAGCTCGGTGTACTGACGCTCGACCTCGCCCTCGGCCCAGACCTGGTCGGCGATAGCGTCGACCTGGCAGGCGGAGAACTTGTCCTCGGGCGTATGCGAGACCGGGTCGACCTTGTGCATGGTCAGCTCGTTGCACTTGCCGATCCACCACTGGTAGGTCATGTAGACCGTGCCCTTGTTGATGCGATCGCTTATGTCGGCGCGGCTATATACCTGGCCACGGCGGCTGTGGACCGAGACGATGTCGCCATTCTTGATGCCGCGTGCCTGGGCGTCCGCGGGATTCATGCGGACAAAGCCGGGCTCGTCGGCAAGCAGCGCCAGCGTCTTGCAGTTGCCGGTCATCGAGCGGCAGCTGTAGTGGCCGACCTCTCGGACGGTGCACAGGATGAGCGGGTACTCATCGTCGGGAAGCTCGGAGGGCGCCTCCCAGTCGTGCGCCATCAGGTTGGCGCGGCCGTCCTTGGTGGTGAACTTGCCACCAGCGAACATGTCGGGCGTACCGTGGTCGTTCACATCGGTGCTCTTGACCGGCCACTGGGCGTAGCCGCCCTCGGGAGCCATCTTCTCGTAGGTCGCGCCCACAAAGTTGGGGCACAGGCTAATGCACTCGTTCCAGATCTGCTCGGTGTTGTCGTAGTGCATGGGGTAACCCATACGCGTAGACAGGTCCGCGAAGATCTCCCAGTCGTGACGGCACTCGCCCTTGGGCGGAACGGCCGCGTCAAAGTGCTGGAAGCTACGGTCGGATGCGGTAAAGACACCCTCGTGCTCGCCCCAAGAGGTAGCGGGCAGGATGACGTCGGCGAGCATGGTCGTCTGCGTCATAAAGATGTCCTGGCAAATGAACAGATCCAGCTCGGAGAGCGTCTTGCGCATTCCGGCCGAATCGGGCTCGGTCTGCACCGGGTCCTCGCCGTAGTTGTAGAAGCAGTGTACCTTGCCCTCGTCGACCAGGTGGCCCAGGTCGGTGAGCTTGTAGCCCTCCTCGAGCGGGAGCTTTTCCTCGGGCACGCCCCAAGCCTTGGCAAACTTGGCACGCACTGCCGGGTCGGTGACCTTCTGGTAGCCAGGGTACAGGTTGGGCAGCATGCCCATATCGCAGGAGCCCTGGACGTTATTCTGGCCACGCACGGGCGCGAGGCCGGAATTGGGTTTGCCGATCTGGCCGGCAACGCAGGCGATGGAGGCGATGGTGTGCACCGTCTTCAGGTTCTGCTTCTGCTGGCATACGCCCATGTCCCAGCCAATGATGGCAGAGGGCTTCGCCGTGGCGTACATCTCGGCAGCTTGGTGGATCAGCGCGGGCTCGACACCCGTGATGTCCTGTACGGATTCGGGAGTGTAGTTCTTGATGGTCTCCCACCACTCGTCAAAGCCGTTCGTGTGCTCGGCGACGAATTCCTTGTCGTAGAGGCCATCGTTGACCAGACAGTTGGCAAAGGCGTTGAGGAACGCAACGTTGCAACCGTTCTTGATCGGAAGGTAGAGATCGGCGATACGCGCGGTTTCGATATGGCGCGGATCGGCGACGATGATCTTGCAACCCTTTTCTTTGGCTCGCACGATACGCCTTGCGACGATGGGGTGCGAATCGGCAGGGTTATAGCCGAAGAGGAAAATGCAGCCCGCATCCTCCATACCGGGGATGGAGCATGACATGCAACCTGAACCAACCGTGTCCATCAGACCGAGGACAGTAGGGCCGTGTCAAGTACGGGCGCAGTTGTCTACGCTGTGGGTGCCGATGCACGCACGCGTAAACTTCTGCATGACGTAGTTCGCCTCATTGCCGCCGCCTCGCGAAGAGCCGGTGGTCATGACAGCGTTAGGACCATATTCGTCAATTATGGCCTGCATCTTAGATGCGGTGAAATCCAGTGCCTCGTCCCAGCTTACGCGCTCAAGATCCGCGCCCTTAGTGCGGCGGATCATCGGGTGCAGTACGCGAGGAGTCAAGATCTTGGTGTCGTTGATGAAGTCGTAGCCGCTCATGCCCTTAAGGCACAGCTCGCTCTGGTTGGTGATGCCGTTGAGCGGTTCGGTACCCACGACCTGGCCGTTTTGGACCAGGAGGTTAAACTGGCAACCGGCGCCGCAGTACGGGCAAATCACTTTATGCTTCTCCATGACACCCTCCTTCCTTTCTCTGCTACCGAATACTCGGTACTTATTTGACAATCATTGGGCCTGTCGCCCCAACGCTTACGCCTCGTTTTCGATGGTGGCGCGGGCACGCTCGGCAGTCAGCTCCGCCAGGCGTTCCTCGTCTACCAGGGTGAGGCCCTTGGTCGGGCACGCCTCGGCACACGCCGGACCGCCGGGACGGTCCACGCACAGGTCGCACTTGAGCACGAAGCTCTTGGTCTGCGAACCCACGCGAACATCGCCCATCAAGACGGGGACCTGCGTGGTCGCCACGCTCACGGCGCCAAAGGGGCATGCCATGACGCAGCTCTTGCAGCCGATGCAGTTGTCCTCGTTGACGCCGATGCGATGGTTCTTTGGATCAAAGAACAAGGCACCCGTGGGGCAGGCCTTGGCGCACGGAGCATCCTCGCAGTGATGGCACGCCACCGGTGCGGAGATCTCGTACGTACGCGTCACGCGCAAGCGAGGTGCGGCGATGTTGCCGGGAATATCGTGTGCCTCGATGCACGCCGCCATACAGGTTTGGCACCCAATGCAGCGTGAAGAATCAGCCACGACTCGTTTATTGCCCATGTTGTTCACTCCCTCCTGAATCCCATGCCGGAGAGACCCTGTCGACGTTACCCCGGACCGCCCGTGGTCCGGCATCGGCGTATCGAATGCATGCGGCGAAACAGGCACTTCGATAGAATTCCTCCAACTATATACTGGTTAAATATACGCAGTTGCAGGTGGCAAACTTGAGCATACGACCTGCACTACGGGTGTATTGCAGGGGTTTT